>DASTSF010000119.1:0-12648 GCA_035760825.1 Bacteroidia bacterium | reverse complement strand
GCCCTTCACGTATGACTGGCAACCGCTCGGGGGAAATGCCGGTACGGCCACCGGGCTTTGCGCGGGAACGTATCTGTGCACCGTCACCGATTCCACCGGTTGCGCTTCCACGTATACGACAACCATCCTTTCCCCGCAGCCGCTTATCGTTTCGCCGGCAGCGAACGTCACGATCTGCGAGGGACAAAGCACCACGCTTGGCGCCGCCGTTTCCGGCGGAACACCTCCGTATTCCTATGCCTGGAGCAACAATCTTCCCAACGCTCCTTCCAATACGATCACGCCGTTGCAAACCACCAGCTATACGCTGATGGTAACGGATGCGAACGGGTGCGCTTCGAATGAACAGCAGACGCTGGTCAAAGTCAATCCTTCGCCTGTTTCCGATTTCAGCCCGACGAGCGGAGCTTGTCCGCCGGCTGAAATTTTCTTCACGAATCTCACCGACAGCGCCGTCGCATACCACTGGATCTTCGGTGACCCTTCTTCCGGGACGAACGATACATCATCGCTGATGAATCCTTCCCATGTTTTCAATGCCGGCGGAAATTACACGATCACGCTTATTACCACGAACGTATACGGATGCACCGACACGCTTGTCCGGACGGATGGAGCTTCGCTGCTGCAGGAACCGCATGCCGGCGTCAGCTCAGGCGCACAGTTCATCACCACGCTCGATCCTGTTTCCGCCTTTGACAATCTCAGCTCGGGCGGAACTTCCTTCTTCATTGATTTCGGTGACGGCGATTCGCTGTTCACAACCAGCTACGGTCCGTACATGCACACGTACGATTCGATCGGCATCTACAACGTGATGCTCGTTGCATGGAGCGCCGACGGGTGCACCGACACCGCATGGGTTCCGCTGGAGCTGCAGGAAGCCACAACGCTGTTCATTCCGAACGCGTTCACGCCGAACGGCGACGGCACGAATGATATTTTCTTTGCTTACGGGATCAACGTTTCGGATTTCGACCTGATGATCTTCGACCGCTGGGGCATGCTGCTGTACGAGACCAACGACATGAGCAAAGGATGGAACGGCACGTTCAAAGGAGAAAAATGCCAGGAAGACGTGTACGTCTGGAAATTAAGATACCACGACAACCTCGGCAACGCTTACGAAAAGACCGGGCATGTTTCGCTCGTACGCTGAGCAGCGCAAAGCAACTCCGGGAATTATAAAACCAGGATTGATTTCAAACGGCTTCCGCCACCACTTCTTTCACGCCCGGAACCATTCGTTTCAGCAGCGCTTCAATTCCCGCCTTAAGCGTAACCGTGGATGACGGGCAGCCGCTGCACGATCCTTTCAGCTGCACGGTCACCGTTCCGTTCTCGAATGAGCGGAACGTGATGAGTCCGCCGTCCTGCTCCACCGCGGGACGAATATATTGCTCCAGCACTTCAACGATTTTGTGCTCCGTTTCATTCTGCGGAACGGAATGCTCGGTGAAAACGGTGGTCGTGCTTTTGAATGAGCTGTCCGTATGCACTTCCTTCGACGGAAGCTCTTCGATCACGGGCAGGTCTTTGGAAAGATAATCGCGGAAAAATTCGCGCAGCTCGAGCGTAATGTCGTCCCATGTAACGATTTCCGTTTTGGTGATCGTTACATAATTCGCCGAAATAAAAACGCTCTTCACGAATGGAAAACGGAACAGCTTCGCCGGCAGCGGGGCCTTCGCCGTTTCACCTGCGTTCAGGTATTCGGCCGTGGCGCCTTCGCTGATGAGCATGCGGTTCGCCACGAATTTCATGCTCGCCGGGTTCGGTGTGCTCTCGGCGTAGATCACGGTGGGAATCTGTTTCGTTTCCATACTGCAAAGGTAATTCAAAGTTCAATGTTCCGGGTTCCATATTCTGCAATGATCCGCTGTTTTGCTCCGGGAACAAAACCGCCCTGCGGCGTTTCACTTTTTCATTACCCGCACCGGCACGGGCTGCAGTCTTCCCAGTTCCTTCAGCATGCGTACATGCGAAATGAACGCGTGGAAAAATGTGGGCTTCTGGTTGTACGGCAGTCCGAACTCCCGCGCGGTTCTTTCCACGATGGGCGCGATCCTGTGGTAATGTACATGGCTGATGCCGGGAAACAAATGGTGTTCGATCTGGAAATTGAGCCCGCCGATGTACCAGCTGAGCAGGCGGTTCCGTCTCGAAAAATTGGCGGTCGTCATCAGCTCGTGGATCATCCAGTCATTGGCAATGCTGCCCTGCCCGTCGGGAACAGGCTGTTCGGCGCCTTCCACCACGTGCGCCAGCTGGAACACCACGCTCATGATCATTCCGGCGGTAAGATGCATCACCACGAAAGCCAGCAGGATCATCCACCAGCTCTGGGAAACCAGCAGCAGCGGCAGGCCCAGCGCCACCAGCAGGTACATTACTTTTCCCACCACGAGTTTCACGTATTCGCGGACCGGGTGCGCTTTATTCGCCTTCGTCAGCCCTTTCCGGTTGTATTCATGCAGCTGGAAAAAATCCCCGCCCAGGCGCATCAGCGTCATCAGGCTGTAGAGGAAAAACACATACAGGTGCTGGAAACGGTGGAATTTGTTCAGCGGCGCATGCTTCGACATGCGGATCACCACGCGCGACCGGATGTCTTCGTCATAACCTTCAATGTTCGTAAATGTATGGTGCAGCACGTTGTGCTGTATTTTCCAGTTGAAAAGGTTGCCGCCGAGAAGGTAGATCGTCCCGCTGAAAATTTTATTCATCCAGTCCTTTCGCGAATAGGAACCGTGCGCCGCGTCGTGCATCACCGCCATGCCCGTTCCGGCCATGCCCGCGCCCATCACTACAGAAAGCAGCAGGAACACCCACGGGTTCATCGTGAAAAGAAAAACAAAAACAAACGGCACCACGTAAAGTCCCAGCATCGCCAGGGTCTTGAGCGTCATCCGCCAGCCGCCTTTGGTCGAGAAATTCTTCTCGCGGAAATAAGCATTCACATTCTTTCGCACGGCCGCCGCAAACTGCGGTTTGCCCGTACCGGTAAATCGGATCGTTTTCATTGCAATCGTTAAAGTGATATTCGCAGGATCAGCGGCGTCCGTCGCGGACAGTATTCTTAAACGCTGAAAGAGGGTGGGAGCAAAACAGGGGGCGCGTTCACACGAAACACAACGTGAATTATTCCTTACGTTATTAAAGATACGACAGGAATCTTTGTTTGGTGCCCGTGTAAAAATTATTCTTCCCCGATTTAACATAAACCCACACCTTTCACCGCTGGCAGCTACCTGTTTTTTTACGGGCGTGTGCGCCTGCAGGAACACGCTGTGCCCGCACAGGCGCACCGCGCTATCCGCTGCAAGTCCTCGCTGCACGGGCATGCATCGGCACCCCGTCAGGCTGAACACGTGTCAAAATCCGGCAACGGCAGCTCCGGGCTTTCCGCTTCTATCGCTCACGCAAAAATCGCTTCGCGGCGGTTTCCGCTTTGACTGCAATTGCAAATCGCCGATTGAAATTTACCTTTGATGCACATGCAAAGGCAAACCGACTTCCTCATCATCGGTTCCGGCATCGCCGGGCTTACGTTCGCGCTGAAAGTGGCTGCGCACGGCAAAGTGATGATGATCACCAAATCCAACGAGGACGAATCGAACACGAAGTACGCGCAGGGCGGAATTGCAGCCGTGATGTACAAACCCGATTCGTACGAGAAGCACATCA
This sequence comes from Bacteroidia bacterium, assembly GCA_035760825.1. Taxonomy (GTDB): domain Bacteria; phylum Bacteroidota; class Bacteroidia; order Palsa-965; family Palsa-965. The sequence continues at coordinate 8,961 of DASTSF010000119.1, read as the reverse complement.
AAGACACGCTCATCTGCGGCGACGGGTTGTGCGACGAAGAAGTCGTGCGCATGGTCATCACCGAATCCACCGAACGCGTCATGGAGCTTGCAGAATGGGGCGCGCGTTTCGACAAAACGCCGGAAGGCGATTACGAGCTCGCGCGCGAAGGCGGGCATTCCGAGCACCGCATTCTCCACCACAAGGACATCACTGGCTACGAGATCGAGCGCGCGCTGCTTTCGCAGGTGCACACGCACCCGGACATCGAGATCCTCGATCATCATTACGCTGTCGAGATCATCACGCAGCATCACCTTGGCGTGGAAGTGAACAGCCGCACGCCGGGCATCACCTGCTACGGCGCTTACATCCTCGACACGAAAAGCGGGAAAGTGGAAACCGTGCTTTCCCGCATTACGCTCATGGCCTCGGGCGGCGCAGGTCACGTGTACGCCACCACCACCAATCCGGTCATCGCCACCGGCGACGGCATTGCGATGGTGTACCGTGCAAAAGGCAAAGTGGAGAACATGGAATTCATGCAGTTCCATCCTACTTCGCTGTATCACCCGGGGGAACGCCCGTCGTTTCTCATCACCGAAGCTATGCGCGGTCATGGTGCGGTACTGAAAACACGCCTGGGAAAAGAGTTCATGCAGAAATACGACGAGCGGAAATCGCTCGCCCCGCGCGATATCGTCGCACGCGCCATCGACAACGAGATGAAATTATCCGGCGACGATTTCGTGTACCTCGATTGCACGGGCATCGAGGCGGAAGACCTGAAAGCGCATTTCCCGAACATCTACAAAAAATGCCTCAGCATCGGCATCGACATCACGAAAGATTTCATTCCCGTCGTTCCCGCTGCGCATTATTTATGCGGCGGGATCCGCGTCGACAAAAAAGGACACAGCAGCATCGAGCATCTTTTCGCTGTGGGCGAATGTTCCTGCACGGGACTGCACGGCGCCAATCGTCTCGCCTCGAATTCGCTGCTGGAAGCCGTGGTCTATTCCCACACATCCAGCCAGGAAGCGATCGCGCGTTTCCGGGAAATCCCGTTCATGAGCGGCATCCCCGACTGGAACACGGAAGGAACCGACGCGCCGGAAGAAATGGTGCTCATTACGCAAAGCCTGAAAGAAGTGCAGGCCATCATGAGCAGCTACGTGGGCATCGTGCGTTCCGACCTGCGCCTGCAGCGCGCGTTCGACCGGCTGGAAATCCTGTGGCGCGAGAACGAAGCGCTGTTCAAGAAAACCACCGTTTCACAGCAGGTGTGCGAGCTGCGCAACATCATCAACTGCGCGTACATTATCATCAAGCATGCGCGCGCGCGCAAAGAGAGCCGCGGACTTCATTACACGATCGATTACCCGCGGAAGGCTGCCGCAGGCCGGTAACGTATACACAATAAAAAAGGGGAATTATTTACGGCCGAGCTTCTTCTTCAGCTCATCGATAAGCGCTTTCTGCGATTCCACCAGTTCACGCAGCATTTTAAGTTCTCTCTCCATTATCGCAAAATCTTTCGCTCTTTGTTTCTGCTTGCTGGCGCCGCTGAGGTAGATCTCGTTCTCCTCGAAGAACGAAGTCAGGTCCGGGTCTTCCGGGTCCATATCCAGCACTTTGCATATCTGCTTCAGCGTACCCACCTTCACTTTTCCGGTCGATTCGATCTGGGAGATCAGGGGGCGTGTTTTTCCAATCTTTTCCGCCAGGTCTTCCTGCGTCATGCCCTTCACCACTCTCGCCACCCTTATTTTCTTTCCGATATGCATATTGCAATATTGGAAAGCCTTTCACTTACATTTTTTATTAAATACTTACAATAAGTAAGTAATGCCAGGGCGCAAAAATCACTTCCTGCCCAGCTTCCGCTTCATCTCATCAATAAGCGCTTTTTGCGATTCCACCAGCTCACGCAGCATTTTAACTTCACGTTCCATTACCGCAAAATCTCTCACTCTTTGTTTCCGCCGTACGGAATCAGTCATGTAAATTTCATTCTCTTCGAAGAAGGAAACCAGCTCGGGATCTTCCGGGTCCATATCGAGCACTTTACATATCTGCTTCAGCGTGCCCACCTTCACCTTACCTGTAGATTCTATCTGGGAAATCAGGGGGCGCGTCTTGCCGATCTTCTCTGCAAGATCCTCCTGCGTGAAGCCTTTCACCACCCTTGCTACCCTGATCTTCTTTCCGATATGCATGATGCAATATTGGAAAGCCTTTTACTTACGATTTGCTAATTAAACTTACATTATGTAAGTTTGAATTCGGGCCGATCGTCCTCTTCCCAATATACCAGATCAAAAGCGGGACCCTTCAAGTTCCCTTCCGGCGCATCATTATCCCCCAATGGTCGCCGGTTTATTTTTTATTCCGGCCCGGATTTTGCAAGGATTGCAAATATGCAAACAATGATTTTTCACGCGACAAAAATCCGAATTCAGTTTTCTGATTCTTCTCATTAACTTCAACTCCTATTCACCAGCCATGAAAAAGCATTACACTTTCGCCCTCCTGTCGCTGCTTCTCGTATTTTTCTGCAGCGCGGGCTTGAACGCTCAGACTGACACGAGCGCAAAGGTTTCGGGAAACTCGTCCATCGTCAAAATAAAGACCTCTGCCGAATGCGATATGTGCAAAAAACGCATCGAGCAGGAAGTAAGCAAAATGAAAGGCGTTAAAAAAGCCACGCTCGACCTCGACACCAAGATCCTGACCGTGGAATACAACCCTAAAAAAACTTCTCCCGACAAGATCCGCAAAGCGATCTCCGACATCGGTTACGACGCGGACGATGTGAAGGCGAACAACCGCGCCTCGCACGAACTGCAGCATTGCACACCGAAGCAGGATTCTGCGCACTGAGCAGCGCGTACTGCGAACCGGTAACCAACAACCGAACACCTGAAAAATGCCTCTCATTCTACCCGTTGAAGGAAAGCTTCCGCAACTCGGCGCCGACTGCTTTATCGCAGAAAACGCGACCATTGTCGGTGATGTCATTTGCGGCGACCAGTGCAGCTTCTGGTTCAATGCCGTCATACGCGGCGACGTGAACAGCATCCGCATGGGAAACAAAGTGAACGTGCAGGACGGCGCGATCATCCACTGCACCTACAACAAAACCATCGCTTCCATCGGCAATAATGTTTCCATCGGGCACCGCGCGATCGTGCACGGCTGCATCATCCACGACAACGTGCTTATCGGTATGGGCGCTATCGTTATGGACAATGCGGAAGTTGGAAGCAATACGATCATCGCAGCAGGCGCCGTGGTGACGGAAGGAATGAAAGTGGAACCGCACAGCATCTATGCGGGTGTCCCGGCAAAAAAGATCAAAGACATTTCACCCGAGCTCATGCAGGGCGAGATCCAGCGCATCGCGAATAACTACGTGATGTATTCGGGCTGGTTCAAATAACAGCCGCATCACCATTCGCCGGCGTATCCCAGGTTTTCCTCCGAACAAAATCCCAGGTAATCATACTTCAGCTTCATGATCTGCCGCATGTGCAGGTAATCATGTGCGAGCCAGTTGGACAGGATGAATTTCGCGGACATGGGCCCGATCGCCGGGTGAAGATAGGTATTCTCCCACGCCGGGTTTTTCAATGATGCCAGCCAGGCAAGCGATGCCTCGCGTTCACGGAAAAACGCTTCCGCCGCTTCATCGAATTTCTGTTCGCCATACCTGCGCGATAGTACCCAGCCCTGCGGATCGATGGGAGAAAATGCCTTCGACGGGTCTTCGAGAACGGATTGCAGCCGCGCACGGAAATCTTCTTTTTCCTCATCGCGCAGGTGACAGACGATCTCGAGCAGCGACCATTTTCCGGGGCTGCTTTTCCAGCCGGCCGGGACACCGTTCAGCATCGACCGGAACGATTCCGCGTTGCGTTTCAGGCCATCCAGGTAAAATGCGATTTCCATTTTCATGCTGTCGCCCGGTTATGCCTTTCGCACATTTCCTTTTTCGTGCAGCAGCATTTCCAGCATGCCGCTGAATTTTTCCGTATCGCCGCTGGTGAAATACGCAACCCTTCCCTTCTGCGGATTTTCATTCAGCAGCTTTTCCCCGCCGAGCAGGAATTTAATCCGTCTTGCCACGGCAGGCGCAGGATCAATGATCTGAACGCCGGGCCCGAGGATCTTCGCAATCGTTTTTTCCACGAACGGGTAATGCGTGCAGCCGAGCACGAGTGCATCGATCCCTTTTTCCTTCATCGGTTCCAGCCACCCGCGGAGCATTTCTTCTGTTTGCGGCGAATCGGTTTCTCCGTTTTCGATCTGGCGCACAAGACCGGGACACGGCTGCTGCAACACGGTCACGTTCTGCGCAAAACGATCGATGACGGAAGCAAAAAGCTCGCCCTGGAAGGTTGCGGCTGTCGCGATAACACCGACGATGCCCGACTGTGTCTGCTCGGCGGCAGGCTTCACGGCAGGTTCCATTCCCACAAAAATGACGTGCGGAAATTCTTCGCGGAGGAACTTCAGCGCGGCCGCGCTCGCGGTGTTGCACGCGATGACGATCATCTTGCAGCCTTTTTCCAGCAGGAATTCGGTGACGCCGAGACTCAGCTTCCGGATTTCCTCCAGCGATTTTTCACCGTACGGAATATGTGCGCTGTCGGCGTAATAAATGATGTTCTCGGAAGGGAGCTCTTCCCGCACCCGGCGCAGCACGCTCAGTCCGCCGAGACCGGAATCGAAAATACCAATGGGAGCGTCTTTGTTCATGCGGTTCAAAGTTCAGAAAAAAGCATAAAAAAACCCGTCGTTCCGACGGGTCTGTAAGATCAGTGTACGGCGCCGGGCGCTCCGCCGGGTGTACCGCCTGTTCCTGCCGGCTTGGGCGGAGGAGGAGCAGGAATGCCCAGCTTGATTCGGACAAGATCGAAAATATCATTGTCTTTCGTTGCATACAGCACCACGCCGGTGGATTTGCTGCTGTCGAGCACGTACTGGTAACCTTGTGCAATAGCGACTTCTTTCACCGCCTTGGTGATCTGGTCGAAAATAGGAGCGACGAGCTGCGCGCGGAAATTCGCGTAATCGTTCTGCGCATTCTGCTGGAAGGCCTGGAGGTTTTCCTGTGCATCGCGGATCTCTTTTTCCTTGAGCGCTTTCACGAGCGGGCTCCATGTTTTGTTGAGCGAATCGTATTCATTCAGGCGGCGGTTGAGGTCGTCCTGCATCGTATAGAGCGTCTGCTCAAGCGTATTGTAATAAGCCTGCGCCGAATCGCTCGCTTTTTTCATGGCGGGCATTATGTCGAGCAATGAATCGAGATCAAGGTGTGCCACTGCAGATGCCGGGTGCTTCACCTGCGCGTGAAGAAATTCCGGCGCGGTAAAGAGCAGGAATGCAATTACAGCTGTAATGAGCTTTTTCATATTGTTGTTTTGGTCTGTTGATGGTTTTCGTTTAGGAAATCTTACTTTTTATCGCCTCCCGATCCGCCGGTATTACCGCCGCTATTGTTGTTATTGTTGTTATCAGAAGACCTGCCGGCCTTTTTCCAGCCGAGGATATCGATCACTTCGTCGCTTTTATCGTATTTGGGATTGGTATAAAGCATGGTCATGTCGCCAGCTTTGTCGAATACGATCGCGTAGCCGCCTTTTTCCGCCATTTGCTTGACGGCGTTGTATACCTGGTCCTGGATCGGCTTGATCAGCTCCTGGCGCTTTTTGAAAAGCTCGCCGTCCACACCGAATTTCTGCTTCTGGAAATCTTTAGCGTCTTTTTCCTTCTGCACGATCTCGGCTTCGCGTTTCTGGCGAAGATCATCCGTGAGGAGCAGCTGGTCCTGCTGGTAATTCTTATACAGCGCGTCGATCTCCGCGTACTTCTCTTCCACTTCCTTCTGCCATTGCACGGAAAGATCGTTCAGCGTCTGCTGGGCTTTCTGGTAATCGGGGCTTTGATTGAGAATATAATCCGTATCCACGAAGCAGAACTTCTGTGCATAGGAAAATCCCGTGGAGGCGATAAGAGCGATAACGAGCGCGATGAATTTACGTTTCATGGGTTTCGTTTTTGGGCCGTTTCCGGCAAACAGTGTTAATGAATACGCCGTTTTGGGGCGACTAAAGTACGAATTAATAATGTTTACAGTTCTCCAAGATTCATACCAATGGTGAAATGCACCTGCGAATGCTGCATGAACGGAGCCGTGGGAACATCGTCGAAACGATAGCCCCAGTCGAGACCGAGCAGGCCGAACATCGGCAGGAACACACGGACGCCGACACCGGCTGAACGGTAAACGTCGAACGGATTGAAATCCTTGATATCGTTCCAGGTATTGCCCGCTTCCACGAAGGCAAGTCCGAACACCGTTGCGCTCGGGTTGAGCGATACGGGATAACGCAGCTCCCACGTGTATTTGGCAATGATGGGCGATCCCGTGCTCGAACGGGTGAGCGACTGGTCGTCATAACCCCGCAGCGCGATGATCTCGCGTCCGTCGAGCGCATAGCCGGTGAGACCGCTTCCGCCGAGGTAGAAACGTTCGAAAGGAGAAACGCCGACCGCTTTATTATACATGCCGAGATAACCGAAGCCGATGCGCGTGTTCAGGACGAGGTCGCCGACGATGCGCGTGAACCAGGACGACGTGAATTTCCATTTGTAGAATTCGACAAACTTGTAACGATCCTGCGTGGAAATATCCGAGTAATCGCGGTTGCGGAAAATGGTATAGGAATACGGCGGCGTGAATTCCCCGATGAGCTTGATGTCGGAACCGCTGCGCGGGTAAATGAGCTGGTCGGTGGAATTGCGGCTGAGCGTGAAGCGAAGGTTGATGTTGTTGGAATAACCTTCGGAAAAAGCGAACACGGAATAAAAATTATGCAGCGAATAATACTGGTAGTTCGCCTCCATGTAGAAGTTGAAGAAATCGTCCGGGCGCTTGAGCCGAATTCCGTAGCCGACGGAAACGCCACTGATCGTCACCCATGTGCGCAGCGGATCGTTGAACTTCAGTCCATTCGACTGCGTGGAAGAATAAGCGGTGATGGAAAGTGAATTCGGCTTCTTTCCGCCGAGCCAGGGTTCGGTGAACGAAATGTTGTACGACTGGTAATAATACCCGTTCGACTGCGCACGGATGCTGAGCTTCTGCCCGTCGCCGGAAGGCAGCGGACGCCAGGCGTCTTTCTTCCAGAAATTATGCGTGGAGAAGTTATTGAACGAAACGCCCACTGTGCCCACGATGCGACCGGCGCCCCATCCGCCGGACAGCTCGACCTGGTCGTTTGGGCGCTCTTCCACTTTGTATTCGATATCCACGGTCCCGGTGTACGGATCGGGTTTCGGGTTGATCTGTATTTTTTCAGGATCGAAATAGCCGAGTGAAGCCAGTTCGCGCTGTGAGCGGATCACATCGGAACGGCGGAAGAGCTGTCCCGGGCGTGTGCGTATCTCGCGCAGGATGACCTTGTCGTTCGTCTTCGTGTTCCCGACAACCGTCACGTTGCGGATCGTGGCCTGGCGGCCTTCGTAAATGCGCATTTCAAAATCGATGGAATCGCCGTGCACATTTGTTTCCACCGGGTTGACCTGGAAGAAAAGATAACCGTCGTCCATGTACAGCGAGCTGATGTCGTTCCCGTTCTGGCTCATGTACAGGCGCGATTCGAGCAGCTCCTGGTTGTAAACGTCTCCCGGTTTTATGCCGAGGCGATCATTGAGTATGGTGGAAGAATACTTCGTATTTCCCACCCACGTGATATTCCCGAAATAATACACCTGCCCTTCATCGATGTTCATTTTGATCATCACGCGGTTCGGTGAAACCGTGATCACGGAATCCGACACGATGCGCGCATCGCGATAACCTTTCTTGCGGTATTTCGCGAGGACCTTGTCTTTGTCCTTTTCATAATTATCCTCGAGGTATTTCGACGATTTGAAAATATTATACCACCGTTTCTGCTTGGTGTCTTTCATCACCCAGCGAATCTGCCCTGCCTTATACTTCTTGTTGCCGGTGATCACAATATCCTGGATCTTCACTTTTTCGCCTTTGTCCACGTGAACGTAAACGGAATCGTAGTTGGGCCTGTCCTTGATGGGAACAGCGACCACGGTAGTCTTGCAATTCAGGTAACCGTCCTGGCGGAAATGCTCATTGCACGTTTCGATGATGTAGCGTTCGCGGAAATCCGTGAGCATGGTTCCGCGGATGTGCAGCTTGTTGGCCAGGTCTTCCCTGTCTTTCTTTTTGATGCCGAGGATCTGTGCGCCGAGGATCTTCGGTTTTTCCGTCACGATGATGTCGAGCCAGATGTAATCGCCTTCGATGCGGAACACTTCAATGCGGACATCCTCGAACATGCCCTCGTTCCACAGGTTGTCGATGGCGTCCGCTGTTTTTTCGCCGGGCACCGTGATCTTGTCGCCGATGGGAAGACCGGAAATGAGCTTCACCACGGCGGAATCCACGGTCATGCAGCCATGCACCCACACGTTGACAAGGGTATATTCCTTCGGGCTTTCGTAATCGACAACGTTCACGTCCGTCTGCGCATGCACGAAGGAGAGAATGAAAAGAAAGATAAATGTGAGAAAGCTGTTTTTCATAATTCGTTTTTCAGCGCGCAGAGCTGATCTTTTCCGCACCTCCGTTTAATGATCCTGTATTTTTAGCGCCGGCATCCACCTGAGCGCTTGTTTTTCCGAAACGGCGTTCGCGCGACTGGTAATCGACGAGCGCTTTGTAAAATTCCTCGCGGTCGAAATCCGGCCAGAGCTTTTCGGTGAAATAAAATTCCGCGTAAGCGATCTGCCACAGCAGGAAATTGCTCACACGGTATTCTCCGCTCGTGCGGATAAGCAGCTCCGGGTCGGGATAGCCGGCCGTCGTCAGGTAGCTGCTGAACAATTCCGCATCGATCTTTTCAACGTCCGTTTTCCCCGATTTCACGTCACGCGCGATCTTTTTCACCGCTT
>DASTSF010000118.1:0-6264 GCA_035760825.1 Bacteroidia bacterium | reverse complement strand
TTCTGCAAAGCATTCCGAACAATGGTTGAGGATGGCCATAATTCTACGCCTTTAATTACAACATGAATTTGCGCCTGTGTGTATAAAATCTGTGGTAACCCCCTATATGTAGCAGCCATGTTCCTTATCTCGGCTTCTCTCTTTTCGCCATCCGGATATTTAGATAATACCGAAAGAATTACATCTTTGTCTTCAACATTGGTTTTGGAGATCGCTTCTTGAAAAACGGGCCAAGGCATAGTTGGTGCAATGTCATGACTTACTTGGCAGTCGCCTATATCTATTTCTTTTTTTATAGGCAGAAGTTCTCTCCAGATAAAGTCCCGCACCGATGCTGTTCTATTTTGTTCCAAACTCTCTCGTTGGCGTTCACTCAGCGAATCCCTTTCTTCAGGAGTCAAAACCGCTGTTTGTAAAGTTATTGCTGAAATAATGAATGCAGGATTAGACATCGAGTTGATCGCGGCCACTAGTGTGGCTCCAGAGTAGCTATTATACTCTGTATTGTAATTATCAAAGTAAAAATCGACGGAGAATTCTTGGGTAGACTTAACAAGACCTTGGTAAGAAGATAATTTCCCTCCCAGGCTATACTGCCACAGTTCTCCGTTATTGCAGGGAACAACTGCAGATTGTTTCGACTGATCAGTAACAAGTAGTTCTGCATATTTTTGAAACATTTGAAGATCTTTATTAAATGCCTGCAAATCTTCATCTTTCGGTCTGCTTCTGATAGCCGCCTGAAATATGGAATCATTAATGATCTTTTGGAAATACTTTATCGCGGTTTTAGAACTATCGGAATAATGAACATAATAATAGCCAAGAATAAAATCCGAAATAATTTTTGCATTTGTTCTTATTTTTAAGCTGTAGTCATCCAGATTTCTATACACTGAGGAAGGAATAGTTTGATTTGTATCAATATCAGTATGCTTCTGTCCATGCCATTTTAGTGTACAATCAATTAGCAATAAAGAATCAACTTTTGTACAATGACCATAGTACAATAGTCCTTCTTGAAAGTATGTTGCAAATAAAGCATCCTGATATTTTATGTCTTCAATAGCCCGTTGATTATCCGTGAACTGCAGTTCATTTTCCCCGCATTTTCCCCGCAAAAAAGATTGGAGTGCAGCTTGAAATTCTGAATTAGAATAAGTTATTCCTAAAATGCCCGTTGTTTGCTCGGAATTAAATTTAGTCGTTCCATAAAAAAATAGAGCCAAAAAGAAATTGACGACACCTAAAATCACTGCAACCCGCAGTATATTTTTCATTGATCCGGTTTTCTTCTTCTCTGTTTTAGCCCCCAATCTAATAGTATTCGATTTGTCTGAAGATAAACTGAGATATAAAATAGTTGAAAGCATTAAAAAAATAGTAGCAAGCAATAGCCAAATAAAATAACTATTGTGCCACCATAAAACAGCGATAGCTGCATTATTTTTATTTTCGATCCACAAAACGAGTGCTGTAGCGATGGAAAAGGGTGCAACGATAACGGCTATTGCATTAAAAAGACTCTTAACCTTATTCAAACCTTCGATACCTAAGAATTTTGTCATAAAAACTCACATGAAATAGCATACAACCATATGAATAAAGCCGCAAAGTAATAGGTAATAAACGTTTGTTGTCGGATAAATAAAAACCGGTCACGTTTTCGCATAACCGGCTTCATTTCCATTTTGTAGTCCCGACAGGAATCGAACCTGTATCAAAAGTTTAGGAAACTTCTATTCTATCCATTGAACTACGGGACCAAAAAAACTTCTATTCCATCCACCGCGTCAACCGAAGTGCGGCACCACGTGAATGCTGAATGATGATGAACGCAATCCGGAATTCAAAATTAAGAATTCGAAGCATAGGGCTTATTTCACCGTCGATCCGTTGTTGATGTTCTTCTCCGTCGGCGCAACGAAGCTAAGCTCGCCCTTTTCGTTTTCCGCCATCAGGATCATGCCGTTCGATTCCACGCCCATCATCTTCCGCGGTGCCAGGTTCACGAGGATCGTCACCTGCTGCCCGATGATATTCTCCGGCGAATAATATTTCGCGATGCCGCTCAGCACCGTGCGCTGGTCGAGACCGGTGTCGACGACGAGCTTCAGCAGCTTGTCGCTCTTCGGCATTTTTTCCGCTGCGATGATCGTGCCGGTGCGGATGTCCATTTTCGAAAATTCGTCGAACGTGGTCGTGGCTTTCTGCGGTTCCAGGCTCGCCGGTTGGGAATTTCCCATCCGCGAATTTTCTTCTTCCTGCTGTTTCTTGATCTTTTCGAGCTTTTCGGTCTGCATTTTCAGCAGCTCCTTGTCCACTTTCGCGAAGAGCATCACGGGCTGGTTCAGCGCGTGGCCCGCTGTGAGCAGGTTCGTGTTCTTCGCGTTCGACCAGCTCATCACGCCCATGTTGAGCATGCCGCGCAGCTTCGCCGCGGTGAACGGCAGGAACGGTTCGCAGAGAATGCCGAGGTTCGCGCAGATCTGCAGCGAAACGTTGAGTATCGTATTCACGCGTTCCGCATCCGGGTTTTTCCACGGCTCGTTATCTGACAAATATTTGTTGCCGACGCGCGCGAGGTTTATCAGTTCCTGCTGCGCTTCGCGGAAACGGTAATGCCCGATCGCGGTGCCGATCTTCTCGGGGAACTTCGAAATTTCACCGAGCACATGGAGATCTTCCTTTGTGTATTGCTTCGCTTCGGGAACTTTTCCTCCGCAGCTTTTGTGTGTGAGCACCATCGTACGGTGAACGAAATTGCTGAACACCGCTGCGAGCTCGTTGTTCACACGCGCCTCGTAATCGGTCCAGGAGAAATCGCCGTCGCTGGTTTCGGGCGCGATGGCCGTGAGCACGTAACGCAGCTCGTCCTGGCGGCCGGGCATTTCTTCCAGGTATTCGTGCAGCCAGATCGCCCAGTTGCGCGACGTGGAGATTTTATTTCCTTCGAGATTCAGGAATTCATTGGCAGGAACGTTGTCCGGAAGAATGTAACCGCCGTGCGCCATGAGCATCGCCGGGAAAATGAGGCAATGGAAAACGATGTTGTCCTTCCCGATGAAATGCACAAGCTTCGTCTCTTTGTCCTTCCAGTAAATTTCCCAGCCTTCGCTTTTCGGCTTGCCGTTGTAGGTCAGCTGCGCGCGTGTTTCCGGTTGCGTGAACCATTCCTTGCTCGCAGTGATGTAGCCGATCGGCGCATCGAACCACACGTACAGCACTTTTCCTTCCGTGCCCGGCAGCGGGACTTTCACGCCCCAGTCGAGGTCGCGTGTCATCGCGCGCGGGTGAAGCCCGTCTTTCAGCCACGACTGGCATTGCCCGAAAACGTTCGGTTTCCATTCTTTGTGGCTGTCGATGTAATCCTGGAGCTGCGGCTGCAGCTTGTCGAGCGGAAGGAACCAGTTTTTCGTCGGACGTTTTGTCGGACGGGAACCGGACAGCGTGGAATGCGGGTTGATCAGCTCGTCGGGTGAAAGAGAGGTGCCGCATTTCTCGCACTGGTCGCCGTAGGCGTTTTCGTTTTTGCAGTTCGGGCACGTACCGACGATGTAGCGGTCGGCGAGAAATTGTTTCGCCTCTTCGTCGTAATACTGCTCCGTCGTCTGCTCGGTGAAAATGTTTTTATCGTACAGCGTTTTGAAAAAATCACTGGCCACTGCATGATGAGCGGGACGGCTCGTTCGCGAATAAATATCGAACTCGATTCCGAAATCGTAAAAGGCTTTGCGGATAACGCCGTAATATTTGTCCACCACCTGCTGCGGCGTCAGCCCTTCTTTTTTTGCGCGAAGCGTGATCGGCACACCATGCTCGTCGGTTCCGCTCACGAACAGCACATCTTTGCCGTTGCTGCGCAGGTAACGGACATAAATATCCGAAGGCAGGTAGCAGCCGGCCAGGTGACCGATGTGAATAGGCCCGTTGGCGTAGATCAGCGCGGCGGTGACGGTATATCGTTTCGGATCGTGCATAATTCCGTTAAAATCGGATGGCGGATTGTACTTTTACGCTGTAAAAACGAGGCACGAAGATACTATTTCGCGCAGGCCTTTTCAAACCTGCAGCGGAATTCGAAGCTGCGTCCGGTGTGAAAAACAAGGCTCATGAAAACAAAAGAGATCACCTTACCTCCCTTTCTTCGTCCCGGTGATACCGTCGGCATCTGCGCGGTGGCGCGAAAAGTGACAAAGGAGGAAATTGAGCCCGCTGTCCGCAAGCTGGAAGAGTGGGGGTTTTACGTCGAGCTGGGACAGCATCTTTTCGGAGCGGAAAACCAGTATTCCGGCAGCGACGAAGAACGCGCTTCCGATCTCCAGGCGTTCCTCGACGATCCTTCCGTCAAAGCGGTCATCAGCGCACGCGGCGGCTACGGAACGATGCGCATCATCGACCGTCTCGATTTCACGAAATTCCGTGAACAGCCGAAATGGATCACGGGCTACAGCGATATCACGGTCCTGCACAGCCACATCCACACGAACTTCAGCATAGCGACCATGCACGCGACGATGCCGCTCAATTTTGCGAAAGATCCGTTCTCGACGGAAACGCTGCGCGAAGGCTGGTGCGGGGAACCGCTTTCGTACAAAAGCATCGATACGGTGAATGCGGAAAACCGCAGCGGGTTTGCCGCGGGGCAGCTCACCGGAGGAAATCTTTCCCTGCTCTACGCATTGCAGGCGTCCGCTTCCGATATCGACACGGACGGGAAAATACTTTTCCTCGAAGACCTCGATGAATATCTCTACCACATCGACCGCATGATGCTCAGCCTGAAACGCGCGGGAAAATTCGACGGCCTTGCAGGACTCATTGTCGGCGGGATGAACGACATGAAAGACAATACGGTTCCGTTCGGAAAATCAGCTGAGAAAATTATCGCTGAACATGTGCGTGAATTCTCATTCCCGGTTTGTTACGGCTTTCCCGCGGGACATGATGTAAAAAATTATGCGCTTGCGCTGGGAAGGACCATTCACCTCGACGTGAACGGACCTGAAACCGTGCTGACGTTCGTGTGAACGAAGCTACTTGACCTCCGTGTAATCTTTGGGTGTGCTGAAAAGCCCGGCGTCGAGTGTCTTCTGCTCGAAACGCGTCACTTCGAGGCGGCTGATCTCTTTTCCGTTCAGGTCGGATTCAACGGCAAGAAAAGGGAATGCGCCATCTTTCAGCGTCATCGCGAAAAAGTAAGTCGAGAATTTTTCCTGGCGGTTGAGCAGCTTCATCATCGGCGTGAAAAAAGCGAAATGACCGTTCGCCACCCAGTAGCTGATCTGCGTGCTGTCGGAAACGTTCTTCACGATGTTCTCGGTGCACTTGTAGCCGAAAAGCGTTTTGGAATTTTTCGTGGCGGAAGCGATGCAGCCCGCAGGAGCGACCGGGTCCGCGGCTGGCGGCTGGCGTGTTCCCCACAGCTTGCGGTCGTGGTTGAGGTAGATCATCGTTTTCTTGTTCACGTCGAGAATAAAGCTGCCGGAAACTGTTCTTGTTCCGGGCGTGAACTCGTCGATGCGCACCCTGTCGCCTTTCACGTAATACACGTAGTTGAGGACTTCGGTTCCCGTCTGTTTTTTGAATTCAATGATTCCTTCGAAATTCTGCGCCGATATCCTGGCAGAAACGGAAATGAGCAGGAGAAAAAAGAACAGCTTTCTGAGCATCGTAAAGGAGATTTTACTTATTAAATCTACGAAAAGTTGAGGATGGTTCTTATTAGAAAATCATTCAAAAAGCGTTCCGGAAAATAAGTATGCGTTCAATTTATTCATTTTCAAACGACTAATCGAGTTGCGCTGTTTTATTTTCGGCCCATGGCTCAGAATCACGAAACCGGAAAGTGGGGCGAAGAAGAGGCGCAGGGCTTCCTGCTTTCCAAAGGATACGAGGTGCTGGATGTGAACTGGAAATTCCTTCACCTCGAGATCGACATTGTCGCGAAAATAGGAGAGAAGCTTGTCATCGTCGAGGTGAAAACACGCGGCACCGACGCTTACGGCGACCCGGAGATGTTCGTCTCCAAAACCAAGCAGCGCAAGCTGATCCGCGCCGCCAACCTTTACCTCGATCAGAAAAAGCTGGAGAACGAGGTGCGCTTCGATGTGATCGGCATCATCAGGAACAACGGGCATTTCCGCCTGCGTCACGTGCAGGATGCGTTTGCTCCGTTCGGCGGATGAGAACGTTCGTGCCTGCCTCACCGGAACGGATGACCGTATCCGCAATGGAAATTCCGGGTTGTGCGTCGATCGTTTC
>DASTSF010000117.1:0-2084 GCA_035760825.1 Bacteroidia bacterium | reverse complement strand
CCGTCACTTTTGATGAATTCTTTCAGGTGTTCGAGGTTGATGAGGTGCGAGTGGTGCACGCGTACAAAACCGTTCGGCTCGAGCATCTCCTCATATTCTTTCAGCGTGCGTGTGACAACGATCTGCTTTCCGCCTTTGAGGAAAAACGTGGTGTAGTTGCGTTCGGATTCGCAGCGGATAATATCCTGCACGTTCACCACCTGCACACGATCGGCGCTGTTGAGCGCGATGCGCTTGGGCGAACCGGGCGTTCCCGTCTTCAGTGATTCGGCAAGAAAACGGAGATTGTCCGCCAGCGAGTGTTTTTCATTCTCATTCTCGAGTTTCGCCACCGCTTTCACCAGCTCGTCAGGATCGACGGGTTTCAGCAGGTAATCGAGCGCGCTGAATTTTATCGCGCGTATGCCGTGGCTGTCGAGGCCGGTGGTGAAAATCACTTTCGCATTTGTTTCACCTAGATTTTCCAGCAATCCGAAACCGTCCCCGTCGCCGAGATCAATGTCGAGGAAAACAAGATCCGGTTTCAGTGTGCGGAGCACATTCAATCCTTCCTTCATGCTGCCGGCCTCGCCGATAAGAGCTACCTGCGGGCACCAGCGTTTGAGATCAGCGGAAAGACTTTCGCGTGCTTCGGGGGAATCGTCGACGATTACTGCTTTGATCATACTTCTTTTTTTGAAATCAGTGTACAATAATGCGTTCTTCCTTTCGCGCAACAAGATGACCGAACGGGGAAAGATGCAGGCCGGTGGCCGTTGCAGCCTCCGTGAAATCTTTCTCTTTTCCTTTTTCAACGGCAACAAGAAGTCCGCCGCTGGTCTGCGGATCGCAGAGAATGGCGCGACGGTAATCGTCCACGCCCGTGATGCCGTTCCCGTAACTGTCCCAGTTCCGTTTTGTTCCGCCGGGAATTGATTTCTGCTCAATGTAAAAATCGAGTCCCGGGATTTTCGGGACCTTTTCAAATTCCACGATCGCGGAAAGGTTGCTGCCGTCGGCCATTTCACCCAGATGACCGAGCAGTCCGAAACCGGTTACGTCCGTCATTGCTTTTACGTAATCCAGTTTTCCGAATGTCGCGCCCGCATCGTTCAGCGTAAGCATGGAATTCACGGCGCGGGAAAAATCTTCGTCGCGCACGATCCCTTTTTTCTGTGCGGTGGTGAGAATACCGACGCCGAGAGGTTTGGTCAGGAAAAGCGAGCAGCCTTCCGTCGCCGTGGAATTCTGCTTCAGGTGCGGAATGTCCACTTCGCCGGTGACGGCGAGACCGAACAAAGGTTCAGGGTTGTCGATGCTGTGACCGCCCGCGAGCGGAATTCCCGCCTGCGCACACACGGCGCGCGCGCCTTCGAGCACTTTTGACGCCAGCTCCGTGGGAACAGTGTTCACCGGCCAGCCTAGAATGGCGATGGCGAGGAGCGGTTTTCCGCCCATGGCATAAACATCGCTGATCGCGTTCACGGAAGCAATGCGGCCGAAATCGAACGCATCGTCGACAATGGGCATAAAAAAATCCGTCGTGCTTATGACCGCTTTTCCGTTCCCGAGATCGAAAACCGCAGCGTCATCTTTTTTATCGTAACCGACGAGAAGCAGGGGATTATGTTCCGGTTTCAACCCGGTTTTCAGGATGCCGTCGAGCACCGCCGGAGCGATCTTGCATCCGCACCCGGCTCCGTGACTGTATTGAGTGAGACGTGTCTTGTCTTTTACTTCGTGCATGCGTTGAAAATAGTGAATTTAACTTAACGTGTTTTTTTGCCTGCGCGCTTCTTCAAGGATGAGTTCCGCATTGTGCGCCGGGTCGCCGGAGTCCGTTTCAATGAAAAAAACATTGCTGTAATTCCTTTCCTTATGCGGATGATCGTAAGCGCGGTCATAATAACGCAGCGTGATGCGGACGGTTTCATCCAGCTGCCCGTTCCCGATCGCTTCCAGCGCCTGCTTCGTGGCAAGTCCGCCGAGACGTTTCCGTATCCGTGCCGTAGCTTCGGCGAGAACGGCTGCGGGAAATTTCCCGTAATCATTCACCAAACGCTGAACGCGCGTTTCGAAGGGAACTTTTATGCGGAATACGGGCG
>DASTSF010000116.1:0-2397 GCA_035760825.1 Bacteroidia bacterium | reverse complement strand
CACTGCAACGTATGCACAGCACCGCCGAGGGAAGAAACAAGTATCCCGAGAAAAATGAACCGCGCTTTCTTTTCTCCTTTGAAATACCGGTAGAGGTTCCAGAGCATGACCGGCGCCATGCCGAGCGCGACGTGCGCTTTTGACGCTTCGTACGTCCGGTAATACACGAATATAAACCCGAGCACGAGGTATTGGGCGATCACGAAAAGGAGAATGGGGCCCGTGTATTTCGGAAAATATTCCTGGGCCGTCGCCATCTGCGCGAATGAAATTCCCACGTTCTGCACCAGTCCCATGATCACCCACACTTCGAAAAGAAGACTGTCCGTCATGTAATGTGCAAACCCATGCACGAAGATCCCGGTGAACGACGCCAGCCCGAGCATGAAAAAAAACATGCTCCATGATTTTGCCCCGGGAAATGCGAGCGGACGCACACGGGAAAAACCCCACATCCCGGCCAAGAACAGCAGGATATTTGTCAGCACGGTCACCGGGTCCTGCACCACAAGCCGGCCGATATGGACTTCCGTAAAATGCCGGATCACGAACATCGCGCAAAAATACCGAAAAGCAGGCAAGGCCCGTGTTCACTGCAAACCCGCGAATACCTTCTACCTTTGCCGCTGTGACTGAACGGAAAAAATACAACCCGGTGCGGCCGATAACCGCGAAGGGAAAGCTGCTCACGGGCATCGTGCGTGCGCTGTATGGAGCAAGACGCACGTTTGGCGGAAAAGACTGGGAATATGTGCTGCAGGGACATCATGAAGATCCGCTGAAGATGAATGCAGAACAGCGTTTGTACCTCGGGCACAAATATTATTACCGCGCATTGCTGAACGCCGACGAGAATTCCGGCCTTGAAAAACATTTCCGGGAAAATGCCGGAACGCTGCAGGTGCCGGGGGATTTCCGGGCGCATTCCACGGTCACGCTTTCCGCCGGCGGCGACCTCATGCCGTATTTCTGCATCACGGAAAAAACATGCGCTGATCTCTGGAAGGAGACCGGCGATTTTTTCTTCGGCGCCGACATCGTCACGGCCAATCTTGAAACGCCTGTTGACACGGGGAAGCGCCCGTATTTCGTGCCGGAAGTAATGCTGAGTAACATGTACTTCAACGGAGGCGAAGAAATGTTCAGCGTTTTTTCAGGAATGGGAAAATACCGCGGGTACGATTTTCTTTCCACGGCCAACAACCATTCGCTGGACATGGGCGAAGACGGCGTTCACGCCACGCTTTCCTTCCTCGAAAAAAAGAACATCCTTTCCGCAGGCACGGCCTCTTCGGAAAAAATGCGCGACGAAGTGAAAATGATCACGCGCAACGGCGTGCGCATCGCGTTCCTTTCGTTTACGTTTTCGCTGAACCGGGAAGTTTGTCCGCCCGGAAAAGAATACCTTGTCAATCACCTCAACCTGAACGAAGACGGCGCAGACATTTCCGCCATTGTTTCACAGGCAAAGAATGCACGCGCTGCCGGCGCCGATTTCCTCGTCGCTGCACTGCACATGGGTTGCGCCTACCAGCCATATCCTTCGCAGACGATCGTGGACAACATGCGCCGCATCTGCCGGGAAACGGGGATCGATGTCGTGCTGGGCGGGCATCCGCACAACCCGCAGCCGATGGAATTCATCGAAGTGACGGATCCTTTTTCCGGTGAAAAGAAAAATTCCTTTGTCATTTATTCTTTCGGCGATTTCGTGGCGTACGATATTTTCAAATGGTGCCGTCTTCCGCTGATGATGAAATTTTCCATTTCGAAAGGAACTTGCGGGGGAAAGGAAAAAACGATCCTCACCGGTGTCGAAGCGAAATTCGTTTACAACCGTTCCGTTACGAAAAGAGGGAACGTGGAAAAGCTGGAGTTCCTCGATTTTTCAATGCTGAGGAATGACGATTCTGTGCTTGACGACGCGGCTTCAAAAGAAGAATTCCGCGAGCTCAGATGGTTTGCGGAAACGTTCCTGCTGCCGGGAAACCTGGAGAAGTTCCTGGTGTGACCTTTCGAACGTGCTGAACGTTTCACCACGAAGGAAAACGAAGAGAATTCCGTTTCAAAGTTGGAAGGTTGAAAGGCTGAAGGGTTGGACGGTTGGAAAGTCAGGGCGATGAATGACCTGCGATAAGCTAAAGTCGTTTTTACCACGAAGGAAGTTCACGAAGAGATCTGCATATCCGCCGGGTTTCATTCACCGGAACAACGTTTTCACCACCGGGAAAATGAGCACCACGGAAAACCCGATGAACAGCGCGCCTACGGTACGGTCCACCCAGATGAGGAACCTGCGCGTGATGAATTTTTTGAGGAAGGACGCGCCGAAAGAGATGAGCATTTCCATCCCGAAAATGGCGCAGAGCGCACCGGCGTAATAAAATGCCGCCGTTC
>DASTSF010000115.1:0-2804 GCA_035760825.1 Bacteroidia bacterium | reverse complement strand
CAGGTTTCTCAGGTGCATAGCGCACGGCGACGAAGAACGTGCGGCGAATACCGGTGTTGAAGATATCGGCGGCGTAATGAGGGCAAACGAAGGAACTTCCAGGCTCAACCGCGAACGCAGCGAACGCAATGTCAGGGAAGGCAACCTCGTGCTGAATTCCGGCGATTTCGGCACCGGTGTCGTCTACCGGAATTTTTCTCCTGCACCGGTACTGGTAAGTCCTTTCAGATACCGCAGGATCTCATTCTGCACTGCAAGCATGGGCCGGCTGCATCATCTTCTCGAGACCCTTCCGCAAAACATTGAAAATAACAGGAGCTATCCCGACCTCGAGTTCGTTCTTCTCGATTATAATTCCCAGGATGGTTTGGAGGAATGGGCGAAACAGCACCTGGCAGGACACATTGAAGACGGCCGCCTGGTTTATTACAAGTATACCGGCCGGAAATATTTCGACCGCAGTCACGCCAGGAACCTCGCTGCCCGTCTTGCCAGCGGCGAGATCATCTGTAATATCGATGCCGACAATTTTACCGGTGTCGATTTCGCCCATTACATAAACGAACGATTTTCGCATTCCTCATCTATTTTCCTGAGACCCGATTTTGACGGCGCCCACAGCAGGCTTCGCGATGCATTCGGAAGACTCTGCGTCATGAAATCCCATTTTCATGCTGTCGAAGGATACGACGAAAAGTTCATCGATTACGGTTACGAAGACAATGACCTTTGCAGCAGGCTTGAAAAAAACGGCATCGAACCGGCGCTGATCGAGGATCAGCGTTTTCTCCGGTATATCGAACACAACAATTTTTCACGGATGGAAAACGGAATGCTCGCCCATCGTCTTGCGCTTATGCTCGAAGGCCGGTACGCAGACCAGGAATGGGACACGCTTGTCTGCCTGTTCGATGACGGAGAATTCTTTTGTTCAGGACCCCTGCTCAATAGTTTGCCCGGCGAAGGCAGATGGGAAAAGAACAGTTCGGGCATACTTCTGCAAAGCAGGTCGGGTCACGTCTGCCGGCTTTTCAATTATTCGCAGGGACGGTTTTCACTGGAGACGGGGCCGGATTCTCTTTTTGTTTTGAAGGAATCAAACAACATGTCGCGTTTTATGCAGGCCTACTTCAATCATTCGCTGATCCGGAATGAGCGAAGGTTCAGGCAAAACCGGGAAAGCAGGTCCGGGCATATAAATGAAAGAAATTACGGGCTGGCCACTGTCTTCCGGAATTTCAAGGAAACGCCTATTCAGTTAAAAAAGCTTGCGCCGCTGGAGCGTGTAAAATGAAAAAGCAGGTGAGACGCTGCCTGATCATCGAATCACTTCCTTACCATTGGGAAGTGCTGGTCGCCTGGGTGCACATGCTGAAAGATTTGGGCATAGATGCCGAGATCGCCGTCGGTGAAACATCCGGGCACCGGGAGACGGTCGCTTTGCTCGGGCTTGAGCCCGGCAAGGTTCATGATGTCCGCAACCTGGGTTCGCTGCCGCCCGCCCGGTTTGATTTTGTGCTGCTCAATACATTGGTGCACGATGGTTATTTTTTTTCACAGGCGCCTGTCCCGCGGCCCGACCTGGAGCTGCTTGACAGGTTGCAGCTTCCATCGGTCTGCGTGATTCACGAACCTGTGCAGTGGGTGGAAAAGCTGGTCGTTCATTCTTTTATCGAATCACGGGACGGCTCTGAAAAAATAATTAATCTCCTTGCCGATGGATCCAGTGTACGCGAAAACGGGTTCTGGTCTGCCGAAAGATGGACCATTGACGGAGATAAATTAATGCTGCCCTGCGACGGGGCCTTACTTGAATTCCGTTCTTCCGATCGGGGACAAACCTACCGGTGCGTGGATGATCCGGGAATTCTCCTGCGCACGCGCGTAACTCCCGTCGAAGATCTCCACGGACACCTGGGCAGGAAGCAGCACGCGGTGATTACGCTTACGGCAGGAGGAGCCGCCAAACTGGGAGAAGTGTATACGGGAGTGGAATGGATTCTCCCTTTCAAAATAGATGAGCGCCACCCCGCGCGAAGCGATGGACCGATCGCCTTCGCCGGCACAATTGATTACGACAGGAAAGCCATTCCCTCGCTGCTCGCCGCTGCCGGGTCGCTCGAACCGGGCGAACGCATCCTGGTCATTGGCGGTTCGCGCAGCGCCGATTTCGAAAACGACCGGTTTGTAAAAACATTCAGGCGGCAAATAGCCGAATTGGGTATAGGGGAAAAATTTCTCTTCACCGGTTACCTTCCTTACGATCAGTTCATCGAAAAAATAAAAAGGTGCCGGTTTATCATCCCGTTAGTCGACGACTACGTTGATTCCGGCGCATACCTCGTCAAGCTTCCTGCGGCAGTTCCCCTGTCGCTCGGACTGGGAGTGCCGATGATCATGAGCAAAACCGTGTCCGGTAAGTTTGACGTGGATGCGCTTATTTCCTATCCCGGCCAGGACCTGGCAGGCGGACTCGACGCGTGCAGGCGCATGACCAGTGAAAATTATGCACAGATGCTGCAAACGCTGGACGATACCGCAAAACGCATTTACGCCGGCAACCTGCAAAAGCTCGGAGCGATCATAGACAGAATAACAGGCCCTGGATCCGGTAAATTGAAAGAACCCGCGACAAAAAGCACGAGCTGTTAGAATCACTCCCGTATCAACGCGAATAATGTTGCAGATGTTTTTGATCGCCGGTTGTTTTAGAAATCATAGGTTGAATGCCGGTCAGATTTCAGTGCAAAAAGATTTTGAATATCAATAGCTTTTTGGGGGAGGGTGGAGGAAGGTCGAACTTT
>DASTSF010000114.1:0-13160 GCA_035760825.1 Bacteroidia bacterium | reverse complement strand
ACGGGGACGCCCGCGCCGGCATTGCTGCGGATGAATGTAATCCCTTTTATGCCCGGGTTGTTGATTTCGTTCGGATCGATGATGATGATCGGCACATCGCGTTTGACGAAATGAATGATGCCTGCCGCGGGATAAACGTTGAGAGACGTTCCGATGATGATGAATAATTCGGCGCCCGCTGCAATCTCCTGGGCGCGGTCCATTTCCGGAACAAATTCCCCGAACCAGACGATGTGCGGACGGAGCTGGGAGCCGAGCTCGCATTTGTCGCCGGCTTTGATCTCCCATCCTTTTACAGGATAAATAAGCTCAGGGTTCTTCGTGCTGCGTGCCTTCCGGATCTCACCGTGCAGGTGCAGCACGTTTTTCGAGCCGGCGCGTTCGTGCAGGTCATCCACATTCTGGGTGATGATATGAACGTCGAATTTCTTTTCCAGCTCTGCAAGGGAAACGTGGGCAGGATTGGGTTTTGCGTCCATCACCTGCCTGCGGCGCTGGTTATAGAATTCGAGAACAAGGTTCGGGTTCTTCATCCACGCTTCGGGAGTGGCCACATCGCGTATATCGTATTTTTCCCACAGTCCGCCGCTGTCGCGAAACGTGCTGATGCCGCTTTCTGCGCTGACTCCTGCTCCTGTGAACACAACTATTCTACGGTAAGCCGACATTTTGCCTGATGTCAAAGTTGAACAAGATAATACAAATCGGATGATCGTGGAACCGGAAAGAAGCGTACGATTATAAATGTTTTTCCCGGATGGCCTGCCGGTTTTTTCACAATGAAAACAGGGCCGGCTTCCACCGAAAAGGGGGCTTTTTTAAGAAACTATTTCATTACCTTCGCCCTTCTCACCGGATACGTCCGGAAAAGATATTTTCTATTATGGCAAAATTCCGCAAGCAGGACGCCCTGGATTATCATTCTCAGGGAAGACCCGGAAAGATCGAGGTTCTGCCTACCAAACCCTACAGCTCACAGTTCGACCTGACACTTGCCTATTCACCCGGTGTTGCGGAGCCGTGCCTGGAGATTGAAAAAAATCCGGAGGACGCATACCGCTATACCTCGAAAGGAAATCTTGTTGCGGTGATCTCGAACGGCACTGCAGTTCTCGGTCTCGGCAACATCGGGTCGCTCGCGTCGAAACCGGTGATGGAAGGGAAAGGCATGCTTTTCAAGATCTACGCAGACATCGATGTTTTCGACATCGAAGTGGACACCACGGATATCGACTCCTTCGTCAGCACAGTGAAAGCGATCTCGCCGACATTCGGCGGAATAAATCTCGAGGACATTAAAGCGCCCGAATGTTTCGAGATCGAACGCAGGCTGAAAGAAGAGCTTTCCATTCCCGTCATGCATGATGATCAGCACGGCACGGCCATTATTTCTTCGGCTGCGATGATCAATGCCTGCGAACTGGCGGGAAAAAATATCGGCGAAGTAAAGATCGTTGTCAATGGCGCGGGCGCATCGGCGATCTCCTGCGCAAAAATGTATATCGCTGTTGGTGCGAAAAAAGAGAACATCACCATGCTCGACAGCAAAGGTGTTCTGACCACCGATCGTACGGACCTGGACGAATACAAAAAGTTTTTTGCAAAAAAATCAGCCGGGGTTTCCACGCTGGCCGAAGCGATGAAAGGCGCCGATGTTTTTGTCGGGCTTTCGAAAGGAAACGTGGTGACGCCGGACATGGTCCGGTCGATGGCGGCCAAACCGGTTGTGTTTGCGCTGGCGAATCCCGATCCCGAAATATCTTATGAAGATGCGACGGGCGCACGGCCGGATATCATCATGGCAACCGGACGTTCCGATAACCCGAACCAGGTGAACAACGTGATCGGTTTCCCGTTCATTTTCCGCGGTGCGCTCGACGTTCGTGCCACGCAGATCAATGAAGCGATGAAGCTTGCTGCCGCGAAAGCGATTGCGGCTTTGGCCAAGGAACCTGTTCCCGATGATGTCAACCACGCGTACAATACGCGTAACCTGAGCTTCGGGGAAAACTACATCATCCCCAAGCCGATCGATTCGCGGCTGATCTCGACCGTTTCACTTGCCGTCGCGAAAGCGGCGATCGAATCCGGTGTTGCGCGCAGGATGATCACCGACTGGGATGCGTACGCGATCGAATTGTCCAATCGCCTCGGGCGCGATAATAAGCTTACGCGCGGTCTTGCCACGAAAGCCAAGCAAAATCCCAAACGCATTGTTTTTGCAGAGGCCGATACTTATAAAATACTGAAAGCAGCGCAGGTGGTGCGCGACGAAGGAATTGCCAGGCCGATCCTGCTGGGCGACGTCGCGAAGATCAACCGGCTGATAGAAGAGAACAACCTCGATCTCGGCGATACGCCCATCATCGATCCCCGCGATCCTTCGCAGGAAACAAAGCGGACGGAATTCGGAGAAATATTCTTCCAGCGCCGCAAGCGCCGCGGCTATACCCTGTATGAATCGAAAAAGGCCATGCAGGACCGCAACTATTTCGGAGCCATGATGGTGGAAACCGGAATGGCTGACGGGATGATCTCGGGGCTTACAAGAAAATACGCCACACCGATCCTTCCCGCGCTGCATTGCATAGGCGTGCAGGAAGGCGTCAACCGTGTGGCAGGAATGTATATTCTTTCGACACGGGCAGGCAACTTTTTCTTTGCCGACACGACTATGAATGTGGATCCCACAGCAGAAGAACTGGTTGACATAACCGTTCTGACGGCCCAGGCGATCCGGCAGTATAATATCGTTCCGAGAATTGCGCTTTTGTCTTACACGAACTTCGGTTCGGCCCCGGGAGAAGTTCCCGAGAAAGTAAGGAAGGCTGTAGAAATTCTCCACCGGGATTACCCGGGACTTATTGTAGACGGAGATGTGCAGGCGAATTTCGCGCTGAATGAAGAATTGCTGAAAGAGCAGTTCCCGTTCAGCGAGCTGGTCGGAAAAAAAGTGAACACGCTTATTTTTCCGAACCTGGCTTCAGGAAATATCGCGTACAAGCTTATCCAGGTGATGGGGGATTCGGAAGCCATCGGCCCGATCCTTCTCGGCCTGAAGAAACCCGTTCACGTGCTGCAGCTCGGCAGCTCGGTACGTGAGATCGTGAATATGGTAATCATTGCCGTGGTGGATGCCCAGTCACGGAGGAGCTGAAACAGATGTTTAATCATTTCGAAGGAAAAATAACAATGAAAACGCCGACATATACAGTAGTGGATTGCGGCGGGGTCGGTTATCTCATGAATATTTCTCTTCACACATATTCCAGGATACCGGACAGCGGAAATTTTCGCCTGTTCGCGCATCTTGCCGTTCGTGAAGATGCGATGGTGCTGTACGGTTTTGCGGATGAGGAAGAGCGCGAGATCTTCCGCCAGCTCATTTCCGTTTCAGGCGTCGGGCCCGGAACAGCGAGGATGATCCTTTCATCCATGAGTCCTTCCGAGATCGTGCAGGCTATCCATGCCGGAAATGTTTCGGCGCTTCGCTCGGTGAAAGGGATCGGTGAAAAATCGGCGCAGCGGATCATCATCGACCTGAAAGGAAAAATGGGCAAGGGAACAGAAGGAATTTCAGCAGTTTCTTTCGGCGGGGACAATAAAATGCGGGACGAAGCGTTAACCGCGCTGGTTACGCTCGGCTTTGCGCGGAATGTGGCTGAAAAAGCCATCGACAAAGCGCTCGCCTCCGAAGGGAAAGCCGTTTCAGTTGAGCACCTGCTGAAAATCGCATTAAAGAATCTATAACCCGAAATAAAATACGTTTTGAACCTGTTCGCCAAATTCGGAATTGCCGTCGTCGCTTCGGTTGTGCTGCTTACGGCAGTCATGAACAGCGACGCGCGCATTGCGTCACCGTATCGCGGACTGGTGGGCGGAACAGATTCTCCCGCTGGCGGCGACACGCTTCCGTATCCTTTCCAGGATCAGTCGTACCTCGACCCGATGTATTACACCAATGACGCGCCGCTGAAGCTGAACGATCCCAGCAATATCAAAACGACCGTCACCTACAATCCGCAGCGTGGCGATTCCAGCACGTACGATGTCCAGCAGCGCATCGGCAACCGGCTCGATTACCGCCCGCCGACGTACATGACATTCGATGAATACGAATATTACGATCTGAAAAAATCCGTGCACGATTACTGGCGCCAGCGTGAGCACGCTGAAACCATGAACCAGCGCGGGCAGAATAAAAACCTCATTCCCCCGATCAAGCTCGGAAAGCTGGGACAGGATATTTTCGGTGGCGGATCGATCGACATCAAGCCGCAGGGTTCGGCCGAGCTTATTTTCGGGATCAACATCAACAAAACGGACAACCCGGCGCTTCCCGTGCGGCAGCGCAGGATATCCACGTTCGATTTCGATGAGAAGATCCAGCTGAACGTCATCGGGAAGATTGGTGACAAGCTGAAGCTGACTACGAATTACAATACGGAATCAACATTTGACTGGGAAAACCAGATGAAGCTGGATTTTACCGGCTACGAGGACGACATCATCAAAAAGATCGAAGCCGGTAACGTGAGCTTCGGGTTGAACACATCTCTCATCACCGGCAGCCAGACGCTTTTCGGCATCAAGACGCAGTTCCAGTTCGGCCGCCTGACGATGACGAACATTATTTCGCAGGAGCGCGGAAAAAAATCGGAGATCGACGTAACGGGCGGCGCACAGGTGAGCACGTTCGAAGTGACCGCCGATAATTACGAGGCCAACAAACACTTTTTCCTTTCGCAGTATTTTTACAACCATTACGACCAGGCGCTCGCCAATTTCCCGGTGATCAATTCTGGCGTGCAGATCGTGCGAACGGAAGTCTGGGTGACGAACCGCACCGGCGCCGTTGACAATACGCGCAACATCGTTGCATTCTCCGATATCGGCGAAGGAACGGGTGATCTTGAAAACAACCTCGTTCCGGGAGGTATTACCATTAACACAACCGAAGATCCTGTTCCACACAACAAGCTGAACACGCTTTACGATGATCTTACCAATACGTATTCAAGCGTCAGGGACATAAGCGTCCCGCTGACAACTTCCCTGGCTCCGCTTATTACGGCTTATAATTTTACGTCCTCGGTCAACTTTGAACGTGTCAACAATGCGCGCAAGCTGGCGAATACGGAGTATTCGGTCAACTCGCGGCTCGGGTATATTTCATTGAACCAGGCGCTCAACTATGATGAAGTCGTCGCTGTCGCTTACCAATATACGCTCAATGGAAAAACATACCAGGTAGGCGAGTTTTCCGACGGCGGCGTTACCGGTCAGAATGCGATCCTTGTGAAAATGCTGAAGAGCACGAATAACGTTCCGCGCGTGACAAGTCCCACCAACGTGAACGGCGTTCGCTTCAAGACGTGGGACCTGATGATGAAGAACGTTTATTCCATCGGCGCATACCAGGTGAATCCGCAGAATTTCCAGCTGCAGGTGTGGTACAACAACCCGTCGACGGGAACGGATATTCCCTTCATCCCGGAAGGTCCGATCAACGGGAAACCCCTGCTGCAGGTGTTGAATCTCGATAAGCTCAACCAGCAGCAGCAGGCTTCACCCGACGGACAATTCGACTTCATCGACGGCGTGACGATCAACTCCTCGAACGGAAGAGTGATCTTCCCCGTAGTGCAGCCGTTCGGTGGATGGCTCGCGGGAAAATTGAGCGATCCGGGTCTTATTACCAAGTACTGTTACCAGACGCTGTATGATTCCACGAAGACATTCGCGCAGACGGTCGATACGCAGCATGACCGCTTTAAGCTGAAAGGTTCGTACCAGTCGTCATCGAATTCGGATATTTCACTTAACGCAGTGAACATTCCGCAGGGTTCCGTCGTGGTGACGGCCGGTGGTGCGCCATTGCAGGAGAACGTGGATTACACGGTCGACTATACGCTGGGCCGCGTCAAGATCATCAATGAAAGCATTTTGAATTCCGGCGTGCCGATCAAGATCTCGCTGGAAAGCAATTCGCTTTTCAATATCCAGTCGAAAACACTTTGGGGAACGCACCTCGATTACAAATTCAACAAGGATTTCTCGATCGGCGGAACGGTGATGAACCTGACGGAGCGCCCGATCACGCAGAAGATACAGGTCGGCGACGAACCGATGAGCAACACGATCATGGGAATGGATTTCAACTACCGGACGGACGCGCCCATTCTTACGCGCATGGTGGACAAGATCCCGCTGATCGATACGAAGGCGCCGTCGTCTATTACAGCGCAGGGGGAATTCGCTTATCTCCATCCCGGTCACAACAAGGTCATCGGTAAAACGGGACAATCCTACATTGACGATTTCGAAGGCACGCAGTCGGCAATAGATATCCGCTCTCCGCAGGGATGGTCGCTCGCTTCCGTTCCGCAGGGACAGCCGCAACGTTTTCCGGAAGCCACGCAGGACAGCGTCATGTCGGGATACAACCGTGCAAAATTGTGCTGGTATGTGATCGATCCGCTGTTTTTGCGGCCGGACAATAACCTGAAGCCAGGCTACATCACGACGGCCGATCAGTCGGATCACCGTGTGCGCGAAGTGCTTGAGACGGAAGTTTTCCCGAACAAGCAGCCACCCAACGGGCAGCCGCTGAACGTGTCGGTTCTCGACCTTGCGTATTATCCGAATGATCGCGGACCGTACAACTTCGACTGTAACCCGACGTCATTTTCTTCGGGACTGGACTCTTCCGGTCATCTCCTGAACCCGGCATCGCGCTGGGGCGGCATCATGCGCCGCATCGAGACGAACGATTTCGAAGCAGCGAACATCGAGTTCATCCAGTTCTGGATGATGGATCCTTACAATGACGACGTTCCGCAGAACCAGCGCAACACTACGGGCGAGCTTGTGTTCGATCTTGGAAATATTTCGGAAGACGTGCTGAAAGATTCACGCAACAGCTTTGAGAACGGACTTCCCACATCGGATACGGCTACATCGCTGGTCAATTATACTCCGTGGGGACGTGTGCCGATCGTGCAGTCCATTGTGAATGCATTCGATAACGACCCGGACAAACGCAAGATGCAGGACGTCGGTCTCGACGGTCTCGGGGATGATAATGAGACGACTTATTTTGCAAGTTACCTGAACCAGGTGTCTGCGCGGTGGGGCACGAATTCCGTAGCTTACCAGAACGCGGTGAAAGATCCGGCGGGAGACAATTACCATTATTACCGGGGAACGGATTACGACAATGCGCAGGTTTCCATTCTCGACCGTTACAAAATGTTCAACGGGGTGGACGGCAACTCGCCGGCCACCGGCCAGCCGAATGATGACGGCTATACGGAATCCTACCCGACGCAGGCAACGACGCTTCCCAACCAGGAAGACATCAACCGTGATAATACGCTCAATGAAAATGAGAGCTATTACGAATACCGTGTGAAGCTCACGCCGAATGACATCAACCCGAACAACAACGGGAACAATTATATCACGGATGTTTTCCAGACGACGGTTACCACGAAGGACGGACGTGTGCGGCCGATCACCTGGTACCAGTTCCGCATTCC
Organism: Bacteroidia bacterium; assembly: GCA_035760825.1. Taxonomy (GTDB): domain Bacteria; phylum Bacteroidota; class Bacteroidia; order Palsa-965; family Palsa-965. Next base: position 5,619 of record DASTSF010000114.1, on the reverse strand, counting down.
GATCCAGTCGTACACTACGAAGGTCGGCAACATCGAAAATTTCAATTCCATCCGTTTCATCCGTATTTATTTCAAGGATGTGGACAAGCCGGTTATCTGCCGCTTCGCGCGCCTCGAGCTTGTGCGCAGCGACTGGAGAAAATACAATTACTCCCTGCTTTCGCCCGGGGAATATATTTCCAACGACCAGAGCAACACCGAATTTGATCTTGCCGCGGTGAACATTGAAGAGAACGGCAACAAGACGCCTGTCAACTATGTTCTTCCGCCCGGCATCGACCGTGAGCAGAACGTGCAGAGCGCGACGCTGGTCCGCCTGAACGAGCAGGCGCTCTCCATGAAGGTGTGCGATCTCGAGGACGGCGATTCACGTGCGTGCTACAAGACAGTGAACAATCTCGATGTACGCTCTTACAAAAAGATCCGCATGTTCATTCACGCGGAGGCTCGTGCAGGCAGCACGACGCCGCTCAACAACGGTGATCTTGTCGGGTTCATCCGCATGGGTTCCGACCAGACGGATAATTATTACGAATATGATATTCCGCTGCAGGTAACTCCGGCTGGAAATTATTCGCCCAACGATGAAACCGATCGTGAAAAAGTGTGGCCCGTGGCGAACAACCTCGAGCTTCCCTTTGAGCTTCTGCAGTATGTCAAGCAGCAGCGCAACATTGCGATTGCGAACGGAACGGCATCGCTCACGCAGGAATTCATCATGGAGGATCCCGACAACCCGGGACGTTTTGTGCGGGTGAAAGGAAATCCGAACCTGTCCATGCTGAAAGTATTCATGCTGGGTGTGATGAATCCGAAGAAAACGAATTCAACGCCGGGAGATGACGGGCTCAGCAAATGTGCCGAGATCTGGTTCAATGAATTGCGCCTGACGGATTTTGACGAGCACGGAGGATACGCCGCAACAGCACGTGTGACGGCGAAGCTCGCGGATTTCGCGCTCATCAACCTTAGCGGGAACATGGCGACGCCGGGATTCGGAAGCATCGAGAAGAAAGTGAGCGAACGCCTGCGTGAGAACCAGCTGAACTACGACGTTTCGGCGCAGGTGGAACTCGGACGGTTTTTCCCGCAGAAGAGTGGCATCCGCATCCCGCTTTTCTGGGGTTACGGTGAAACATTCATTACGCCGCAGTACAACCCGCTTGACCCGGATATCCTCCTGAAACCGATCCTGAGCAATGAGGACCTGTCGAGGGATCTTCGCGACTCGATCCGGGGCGCGACGGTTGACTATACCCGGCGACGAAGTCTGAACTTCACCAATGTGCACAAGGAGCGGCTGAAAGGCGCGACGAAAGTATATCCATGGGATATTTCCAACTTCACGTTCAGTTACGCGTACACGAGCGTGTACCGGCACAACGTCAACCTCGAGTACAGCCTGCTGGCCAACCAGCGGGGTGGTTTCACCTACACCTATAATAACCCGGTGAAACCGATCAAGCCGTTCGACAAGTCGCCATGGGCGAAATCGAAATGGATGAGGCTCGTGCGGGAATTTAATTTCACACCTGCGCCGACGATGTTCGGTTTCTCGACAGACCTCAACCGGTCGTACAGCGAGATAAAGAACCGGAACATCACGGGGTTCTCGGATGTGTTCGTCCCGGTGAACTACAACAAATCATTCCTGTGGACGCGGAATTACGACATGCGCTGGGATATCTGCAAAAACCTGAAGCTTGATTTCAGCGCAGATAACATCGGAACCGTGCTCGAGCCTTACGGAAAGATCGACACGCCGAGCGAGAAAGACAGCCTGCTGCGGAGCATCCGCGGTTTCGGAACGACAACAAGCTATCACCACACCACTAACGTGACGTATAACGTTCCGATCAATAAGATACCTGTGTTCGACTGGATCAACCCGACGGTGCGTTATTCTTCCGGGTTTATATACACACGTGCTCCGTTCAGCGCGGATACGGTCGGTAACGTGATCGGCAACAATGCGAAATGGGACTACACGGTTCAGCTTACGATGTCCACACTGTACGGCAAATCGAAATACCTCAAGAAGGTAATGAACAAGCGGCCCGGCCAGGATAATCAAAGCCAGACGCCGTCGAAACAGTCGAATAAAGGTCCCGGCGGACCCAGCGCAAATCCGCAGGATACGACAAAGAAGAAAGACAACCAGTACGAAGTGCTTGAATACCTGGCTCGGCTGATGATGTCGGTGCGGAACGTTTCCTTAAGCTATTCGGTGAATTCCACGATGGGATTGCCTGGATACGACCGGTGGACGCAGTTCCTTGGTTTCGACAATCACTTCGACGGTCCCGGGGTCGGGTTCCTTTTCGGGCAGCAGACGGGTTTCGGTCCTGACAACCTCGATTACCCGATGTGGGCGGCGGAGAAAGGATGGCTGGTGCATACACCTTCGCTCTTCACGCCATTCACGCAGGGCACCTCGACGAACCTTACCGGGCGTGCGGGCCTCGAACCGTTCCCTGATCTGAAGATCGATCTCACCATCAACAGAACATATTCGGATAACAAGAGCGAATATTTCCGCTGGGATGATCTTTCCAACTCGTACGTCGTTCAGTCGCCGACAGAAACAGGAAGCTTCAGCATTTCCATTATCACCTGGCACACGGCGTTCACACGCGACCGCAAGGAGGATCATTTCTCGAAAGTATTCCAGCAGTTCCTGAACAACCGCGCGGTGATCTCGGGCCGCCTCGGCGGACAGAACCCGTATTCCACAGGGCAATCGGTGACCGGATTCTACGACGGGTACAGCAATGTGCAGCAGGACGTCATCATTCCCGCGTTTGTCGCAGCTTATTCGGGCAAGCGCGCAGAGACGACTTCGCTCGGCCTGTTCCCCGCCATACCGATGCCCAACTGGCGACTGACGTATGATGGTCTTTCCAAATACAAGAAGGTCAAAAAGTATTTCAAAACGGTGACGCTTTCACATTCTTACCGATCCACGTATTCACTGGGCGGATTCCAGACGAACCTGGATTATGTGGATGCCGACGGCGACGGATTCTCCGATAACGTGCGCAACGTGAGCGGCGATTTCCAGAGCAAATACCAGATCAGCACCGTGCAGATATCCGAACAGTTTGCCCCGCTGGTGGGTGTCGACCTGAGCTGGAACAACAGTCTCACGACGCACATCGAATACAAAAAAGACCGTACGCTGAGCCTCAGTCTTGCCAACACGCAGCTCACCGAGATTTCCGGCAAGGAAATCGTCCTGGGCGCCGGGTACCGCATTCCCAAGCTGCCGATCCCGTTCCTCAAGAAGCTGATGAAAGGAAAAACGCCGATGAGCGATCTTGACATCCGCTGCGACGTTTCCTACCGGAACAACCAGACGGTGATCCGCAAAGCGGTGGAAGGACTGAACGTGTTGACAGCCGGGCAGGATATTTTCTCCCTGAAAACGTCGGTGAGCTACCAGCTTACGCAGAACCTGCAGATCCGCCTGTTCTGTGACCGCATCATGACGAACCCGCTGATCTCTTCTTCGTTCAAGACGGCGAACACGAATGCGGGTATCAGCCTCCGGTTCATGCTGTAAAGGCGGAATGCATTCTTCCTGACGCACATCATCCCGGGCCGTTTCCAAAAAAAATTAACTTTGTTCCTCACATTTCAGAACAACACACATCTATGAATTTTCCCGGAGAATTGAAATACACGAAGGACCACGAATGGGTCCGTGTGGATGGCGGCATCGCTACGATCGGAATTACGGACTTCGCGCAGGGCGAACTTGGCGACGTTGTTTATGTAGAAATAGAAACCGTGGGTGAAGCCATTTCACGGGAAGATGTTTTCGGAACGGTGGAAGCAGTGAAAACGGTTTCCGATCTTTTCATGCCGGTTTCCGGAGAAGTCCTCGAAAAGAACGAAGGCATCGATGCCAATCCCGAAGTGGTGAACAAAGATCCTTACGGGGAAGGCTGGATGATCAAAGTCAAAATAACGGATCCGTCCGAGCTGGATAAGCTGATGGACGCCGCGGCTTACAAAGCGCTTATCGGTCAATAAAGCCGGCGCCGGTGAAGAAGAATGTTTTTCTTCCCGCCATTCTCTGGGCGCTGCTTATTCTCATTCTGTGCGGATTACCCGGTAAGGATATTCCGCACATTTCTTTTCTCGAGCTGCTGAGCTTTGACAAGCTCGTTCACGCAGGAATTTTTTTCGTGCTTACCGTGTTTGGGATAAAGGGCTGCCGCCTGCAGAAACGCAGCGCTTACATGAAGGAGCATGCGGCGTTTCTTTCAGCGGGAATTTCTTCGGCGTACGGCGGGCTGATGGAAATACTGCAGGGAACGATCTTCATTGGAAGAACGGCCGATATTTTCGACTTCATCGCAGACAGCATCGGATGCGTTGCGGCTGTTTGGCTCTATCCTTATATTTCGCGCAAAATTCCCCGGCTGAATTTACCCTTGTGAAAAAGAACGACATCACGTGGCAATGCAAACCGTTCAGCGACCTGCGCGCCGCAGAGCTGCACCGTTTGCTTTCATTGCGCTGCGCCGTGTTCGTGGTGGAGCAGAATTGCCCGTACCTCGATCCCGATCACAAGGACGAGCACGCGCTGCACGTGATGGGATGGAAAGGGAGTGAGCTTGTGGCCTGCGCGCGGATTCTTCCGGCCGGGATCTCGTATGACGAAGTTTCGGTGGGAAGGGTGGCCACGTCTTCTTCCGTGCGCGGCAAAGGCGTCGGCAGGGAGCTGATGAAAAAAACGATGGAATACATCCGCACGGTTTTCGGTGATGTGCCGGTGCGCATTTCGGCTCAATCGTACCTGCAGATATTTTATGAAGACCTCGGGTTTAAACGGACAAAGAAGAAAGAATACCTGGAGGATGACATTCCGCACGTGGAGATGCTGCTCGGGGTTTGAAAGTTGAAAGTCAGAGGTTGAAAAGGTTTTTCAGGAGCAATTACTTTTCACGATTGGTTCTCGTGCGGTGTCTTTGTTTGGGAACCCAAAACAGATAACTTTCGCGGGTTAATTAAAACCCCGATCAAATGAAAAAAAAAACGGATTTCTTCTTCTACTCGCAGGGATTCTCCTTGGAGGTTGCACATTTTACGGCTTGATTCCGCGCAGTCTCGACAAACAAAAGATTGCGCCAGTCAGGTATGAATCAGACACGCTCCGGCAGGTGGCCGTTGAAGTGCAAAGACCCGACAGCATTCATGGAATTCCCGGCAAAGCGCGCCTGCCTCACAAATCACAGTACGTGGTTCCCCTGCCATTTGTAGGTTTTTTCGGTGCCAACGTGCTTATGTCTCCCGGGCAACCCACGCTTGATCCGCTCGCCGATAACCTGAATTCAGCGCTTAAACATGAAATATCGCTGAACTATCCGCAAACGCTGAACAACAAGTACACACTTAAGGTGAAAGTCGACAGTAGTGATTTCGACATACGTTACCGGAAAAAAGGATATTTAGTGGTGCTCTTTTTCGTTTGGTTCGGATCAAAAAAGGAATATTGTACAATGGATAAACTTTCGCTTAGCGCGAGCTATGAATTGTACGATGGCGATTCACTGGTGAAGAAAGGGGCCGTTACGAAAAACAACAGCAGCAATGAAAAGATACTGGGCTCGA
>DASTSF010000113.1:0-4624 GCA_035760825.1 Bacteroidia bacterium | reverse complement strand
GGCGAAATTCAAGACGATGCTGAAATCGGATATTCTCAGCATGGAGGAGCCCGGCGAGATCGCGTCGCTGATCAACCCGTGGGTGTATAAAGATTACGAAAAGCGCAGGCTCGTCCTCGGCGAGCTCGATGCCATGGACCTGGCCACCGTGAACAAGGCCGTCAAAAAATATTTCACGCCGGACAGCTACAAGCTCATCATCGCCGGGGATCCGGTTGCGCTGGCCGGGCAGCTGGGAAAAATACAGGGGCTTCGGAAGATAGAGCTGAGCGAGATTGAGCGGGACCAATAGGTTCCGGGTTTCAAGTTTCGAGTTTTGGATTTTCAGTTTTTCCAATGTCCGGGACTGGACAGCGTTGACCGTTTCCTGCTTTCCTCCGCGCACTTTGTGACAAGCTTCGTGTACTTCGTGGTTTTGACTTCCAACCTTTCAACTTTCCAACTTTGAAACAGAATTACCTTCGTTTTCCTCCGTGCACTTTGTGAAAAAACTTTGTGTTCTTCGTGGTTAAAAAACGGTTTTCAGCTTCTCGCCTGCCGTTCTGACTTTCCACCTTTCAACCAGGAATTCTGACCGGGGAGCGGATACAGCAGAACATTTGCGGTGAAGGAGGAACGAATGACCAGCCCGGATAGGAGCGCAAAGCGCGGATAGCCGGAGCGGACGGTGGTTTGAAACGCAGGCGGTTCGCTACAAATCATTCAGAACCAGTAGCTTGTGAAATACTTTACTTTTGCTGTAACAACCGGGCAAAGCAGCCCGTCTTAGGTACGGAATGCACACCTGACCGCATGACCGCAGAAGAATATAACCGTTGCGTCGATCTGTACGCTGATAACCTTTATCGTTTTATCCTGAAAAATGTGAAGGATAAGGACAAGGCGAAAGATATCGTGCAGGACACGTATGAAAAATTGTGGCTGAAGGTTTCGGAAACGGAAGCGAAGAACGCAAAGTCGTACATGTTCACCACGGCCTACCGGACGATGATCGATTACCTGCGCAAGGATAAGCGCCAGGGGACGATGGAAGAAGCGCCGATGATCGCCGTGTCGCACAACCGGCAGTACAGCGACCTGAAGGAAATACTGAATGAAGCGCTGAACCGTTTGCCGGAAATACAGAAATCGGTGGTGCTGCTGCGTGACTATGAAGGATATTCGTATGAAGAAATCGGTGAAATAACGGGACTGAACGAATCGCAGGTGAAAGTTTACATTTTCCGTGCGCGGGCGTTCCTGAAAAATTACATCGGAAGCATAGAGAAAGTGGTTTGATTGACCCATGAAAATTACACGCGAAAACTGTGAAGCCTTTTTCCTCGATTTTTACGAGGGGCGCCTGTCGACAGAGCAGGTGACGGAGCTGTTCGCGTTCCTCGATGACAACCCGGAGCAGAAGGAAATGTTTGAAAGCTTCGAGGATGTTTCGTTCAACCCGGATGAAAAAGTTTCGCTCGGCGACAAGAGCTTCCTGAAGAAGGATGCCGCCGCGGGCGATGCCGTTACGCTTTCCGGGTACGAGCATTATTTCATTGCGTACGTGGAAGGATTGCTTTCGGCGGAAGAGAAGCAGGCGGTGGAGAAATTCATTGCCGCGCACCCGCAGAAACGCGCGGAGCTGGAGCTGCTGAAGAAAACCGTTCTTGCGCCGGAGAAAGAAATTGTTTTTGAAAATAAAGAGGCGCTGAAGCGATCCGTCGTGCTGACGGAGAAGAATTTCGAAGAGTACGCGATCGCTTCCGTGGAAGGTTTGCTGAACGCAGGCGAACAGGAAGCGCTGGAAAAGTTCGCCGCCGGGAGTGAAAAATATGCGAGGGAGCTTTCGCTTCTTGCAAAAACAAAGCTGCAGCCCGACCTGTCCGTTGTTTATGAAAACAGGAACGAGCTGAAGCGCCGCCGCGGAGGATTCTATTGGATGCGCGACGTGCGGTTTGCCGCCGCCGCTGCTGTTTTCCTTTTCGTGTTCATCGCGTGGTGGAATACCGGCGACAAAGGCGCACAGGTGAAAAGCGGGAACGCCATCGCAGGAAATGTGAACGCAGGCAAAACCGGTGACCCTGCGGCGCATGGCAATTCTTCCGTTTCCCGTCCGGGGGATAATGCGAACACGCCGGTTCAGCTTGCCATGGAGCAGGATCCTCACGTGAAAAATGACCGCACGGACAAGGTTCCTGCGGTGCAGAACGAAGCACATTACCAGTTTGCCTCCCTCGCGCCGCGCGAAGTCCGTTCGCTCAAACGCGGGGATGTGCAGGACGATGTTGATTTTTCAGATGCGTTCTACCTCGCGGCGGATTATTCCGGCTCGGGTTCCGCTGCCGCTTCCACACCTTCTTTCGGGCAGTTTGCCAAACGCTGGGTAAAGAACAAGCTCGACGGGGGAAGGACGGACGACCAGGACGGCGACATGCTGTACGCGATGAACGGCGCGAAAACTTCGGGTGCCAAAGAAGTGACGAACTTTGATCTCACATCTTCCGCGATCAACCGCATCGGGCGCAGCACGGGAACGAACCTGCATCTCGGCCGGCAGAGCAACAAAACCATCCTCACGTTCGGCAAGCGCGATTTCGTGATCGCGAAGAATTAAAACGGTTCCCTGTTTTTTCTCCTGTGATATTTCCACCGCGTAGCTTACCTCCTGCGTTTCCCCTTTTAACATTTATTAATCTCCCCGATCTTTGCTTACGAATCCGGGCAGCGGTGAATTGCCGTATATCCTGAAAAAACCGATGAAGATGTTTATTCAGACGCTCACCTTGCTGGTACTTTTAGGCAGCTGTGCCAGTCCGGACACGATACCGGGAAAAACGAACGTAGCTGCGGACACGTTAAAACAGAACGCCATGAACACGGACACGACGAAGATCACGAAGACCGACGATGAGTGGAAAAAGACACTCACGCCCACGCAATACAACATCCTGCGCGAAAAAGGAACCGAGCGCGCCTTCACCGGCGCCTACTGGGACAATCACGACAAAGGCATTTACAAATGCGCGGCCTGCGGCTCGGTGCTGTTTTCCTCCGATGAGAAGTTTGATGCAGGCTGCGGCTGGCCGAGCTTTTCGCTTCCCTGGGATTCGAGCGCGGTGGAATACCACATCGACACGACATTCGGAATGGTGCGTACGGAAGTGCTCTGCCGGAAATGCGGCGGTCATCTCGGCCACGTGTTCGATGACGGTCCGCCGCCCACCGGGAAACGTTATTGTATCAATTCCGGCGCGATGATCTTCGTGCCCGATGAAAAGAAGCAATGAAAAAAGCCGGACTGCTTGCGCGGGTCCGGCTTCCCGTCACATGCGGCCTTGCATGTGAATGATACAGGTGGGTCCTGTAGCTTTATAACGCGTTTACTGTGAAAAGCCTTTTGAAAGAGAGGCTTTTTTTATTTCGTTCCCGGCGGGTTTTATCAACCGGGACGTTACGGCAAGCTTACGAAATGTTATATTAAAACACAACTTTTTTAAAATAAATCTCTAAATTTTTGTAGGGTTATGGCAGTATCCAAAGACCCTACGAAAAAATTCCTGGCAGCTGTCGGGGAGAAGATCCGTCACTACCGGCTGAAAAGAGGATTGACGCTCGAAGCGCTGGGGGAGGATATCGGCCTCGACAAAGCCAACGTTCACAAGATCGAGTCAGGGCAGAACATCACGCTGCGCACGCTCCTCAAAGTGGCGGCGTTCCTGGAAGTGAAGCCGGTGGATCTTATTTCCGACGGTCCGCTGATGGCGTACGAGGAGGCGGAAGATTATGTGCGCCGCCAGAAAAGAAAACGCAAGGCTTCCCGCCGGTAACCCGGCATTCACCGCATTTCCGCAAAAAAAATACTGTCCCGCGAAAGTTCCGCGGAAAAGCGGCGTCTAACCCTCTACAACGCTAAACGCTCACTTATGAAAAAGGCTTTCTTCTTCGGCGCAATGCTCATTTCCGCAGCTTCGTTTGCGCAACTCACACCGGAGATCACTTCCTGGGTCATCAACACCACCGGCGCTACGGGATACAACAGTATCCCGTCCGACGTGCAGACCGTGCAGTACTCCGCAACGCAGGTATACGTCAGCTGTACGTGCATTCCCGGCTACAGCATCGGTCCGTGGAACGCCAACCCGAACACGCCCACCAACCAGAATTTCGTTTACAAGATCACGCGTAACCCGGTGCAGAATACAGGCACGCCCGTCACCACTCCGCTCGGGCATATCGGCGTGTGGTCGAACGGGGTTTCCGTTTTCAATGCGAAGGACGGCATGACCTACAACAATGCCGGCGTGTGGAACCGTAACGCCTATTATTATGAAGGCGTCAGCTTCGATAACTGCCTCGGGCACCCGGCTCCGAACGGAGAATACCATAACCACGTCAACCCGCGCTGCCTGTACAGCGACACGGACAGCCTCAACCATTCACCGATCATCGGTTATGCGTTCGACGGCTACCCGATCTACGGCGCATACGCTTATACGAATACGAACGGAACCGGTCCGATCAAACGCATGCAGAGCAGCTACGTGCTTTCCACCGCAACAACGCGTGCGAACGGACCCAACGTGGACGCCACGTATCCCGCGGGATGTTTCTGTGAAGATTACGTTTACCAGGCCGGCTCGGGCGA
>DASTSF010000112.1:0-3588 GCA_035760825.1 Bacteroidia bacterium | reverse complement strand
TGGGTAACAAAGCGGAGGATGTCGACCTACCATAAGCCCGTTCTTTTACATGAGTGCCTCGAAGGATTGAATATCCGGTCCGAAGGCAGGTACGTGGATGTGACATTCGGTGGAGGCGGTCACTCGAAAGCGATCCTCGATCGCCTCGGGAAAAGCGGAAGGCTGATCGCATTCGACCAGGACGAAGACGCCCTTGCGAATGCGCCTGACGATCCGCGGTTCCTGCTGGTGCAACAGAATTTCCGTTACCTGAAAAATTTTCTCCGCCTTCACCAGGCGATACCGGTGGATGGAATTCTCGCCGACCTCGGGATCTCTTCGCACCAGATCGATGAACCCCTGAGGGGATTTTCCACGCGCTTCGACGGTCCGCTGGATATGCGCATGAACAGGAACGCTTCACGCACGGCGGCAGATGTGGTGAACACGTACGGTGAGCAGGAGCTGAAGAAAATGTTCAGTGAATACGGCGAGGTGGAGAATGCCGGAAGGCTTGCCCGGCTCATTGCCGAAGAGCGGGGAAAGAAAAAGATCACGACCGTGGAAGACCTGAGAACGATCGCGACGAAGATCGCGCCGAAAGGAAAAGAGTTCCGGTACCTGGCAAAGGTTTTCCAGGCGCTGCGGATAGAGATCAATGCAGAGGTGGAAGCGCTGAAGCAGCTGCTGATGCAGGCGCAGGAAGTGCTCGGGCCGGGAGGCAGGCTGGTGGTGATTTCCTACCACTCGCTCGAAGACAGGCTCGTGAAGAATTTTTTCCGGGCGGGAAATTTCAGTGGGGAGCAGGAGAAGGATTTCTACGGGAACGTGATCCGCCCGCTGCGCGAGATAACAAGGAAACCCGTGACGCCCGGGGAAAAAGAGGTCGAAGAAAATAGTCGCGCGAGGAGCGCGAAACTGAGAATAGCAGAAAAACCCGCCTGAGGCGGAAAAGCCGCAAACGCGGACTATGACAAAAAACGCAATTAAGGAAAAACCACAGGAACAGGAACAGAAGCCGAAGCAGAAAAGCAGCGGAGGGAACATCGTCTCCCGTACGCTGGGGAATGTGCTCACCGGGGCCTTCCTCTCGAAAGAGAATACGTTACGCGCCCTCCCATTCATTTTCTTCCTCACGTTCATCGCGCTCTGCTACATCGCGAACGGGTATTATGCGGAAGAACAGATACGCAAGCTCAACAAGCTGACGAACGACCTGAAGGAGCTGCGTTCGGAATACATCGTCACCAAATCCGATCTCATGTTCATCAGCAACCAGTCGGAAGTTGCCAGGCGGGCAATCGCGATCGGTGTGAAGGAATCTGTCGAACCCCCGAAAAAAATCGAAGTAAACCGTCAGCCGCTCGCACCGGCCACCGAATAAAATGGAAGAACGCAAAGACATACTCTGGCGCGTGTACCTCGTGTACATCTGCTGCTGCGTGTTCGGTCTCGCCGTTCTCGGCCGCGTTTTCTATATCCAGTTCGCGCAGGGCGATTACTGGAAAACGCAGGCGGCGAATTTCATGAACAAGGAAGAAGACATCGAAGCCGTGCGTGGAAATATTTTCGCCAAGGACGGATCTCTTCTCGCCACTTCTCTTCCTTATTATGAAGTCGGCATCGATCCGCTCGCAAACAGCTTCATTGACGACAGGGATTTCGAAGACAGCGCGCGTCTCCTTTCGCGCGGCATGGCGGCGCTGCTCGGCGACCGCAAAGCGGATGAATATTACCGCACCATCGTCGGTGCGCGCGCAAAGGGTTTGCGTTACCAGGTGCTGGCGCGTAACGTTTCTTATAAGGAGCTGCAGGAAATGAAAAAGCTCGCGCTCTTCCGTGGCGGGAGATACCGCGGCGGTTTCATCTACGTTCCTACGAATCATCGCGAGCGCCCGTTCCGCCTGCTGGCGGAGCGCACCATCGGTTACATCGCCGACAGCGGGCGTGTGCGCGTGGGACTTGAAGGCGCGTATGATTCCGTGCTCACCGGTACAAGAGGAAAACGATTGATGCAGAAGATCGCCGGCGGCGTGTGGATGCCGCTGAACAACGAGAACGAAATCGAGCCGCAGCAGGGAAAAGATATCGTCACGACGATCGACATCAACATCCAGGATGTAGCGGAAAATGCGCTGATGAATTCGCTCATCGAGCACAATGCAAAATACGGCTGCGTCGTGCTGATGGAAGTGGCCACCGGTGAGATCCGCGCGATCGCGAACCTCACGCGCCAGGATTCGGGCGTTTACACGGAAGATTACAATTACGCCATCGCGGATGCGCGCGAGCCGGGCTCTACGTTTAAGCTCGCGTCACTGCTGGTGGGGGTGGACGACGGTCTCGTCGACATCGACCAGAAAGTGGACCTCGAAGGAGGGCACCATACGTATTTCGATCTGCCCATGCGTGATGCTGAAACGCCGAAGCAAAATGTAGTAACGGTGAAAGAAGCGTTCTGGGAATCGTCCAACGTCGGCATTTCAAAGGTGATCTGGGGCGCGTATGCGAAAACGCCGAAAAATTTTACGGACGGACTTCACCGTCTTCGCTTCGGTGAGCCGCTCGGGCTTTCGATCAAAGGTGAAGGTAAATCGATGATCAAGAATGCGGGCGACAAGAACTGGTACGGCCCTTCACTTCCGTTCGTTTCCATCGGTTACGAATCGCTGATCACGCCGATGCAGACGCTGACGCTTTACAATTCCATCGCGAACAATGGCGTAATGGTGAAGCCGATGTTCGTAAAAGAGATCCGCGAAAAAGGCAAAACGATAAAAACATTCCAGCCGGAGATCATTAATCCTGCTGTCGCGAAACCGCAGACGATCGCAAAGGCGAAGATCCTGCTGGAAGGCGTGGTGAAATACGGGACGGCGCGCAATCTCTCCAACTCCGTTTATCCCATTGCCGGAAAAACAGGTACGGCGCAGATCGCAAAAGCGAGAGGTTATGGTCAGAACAAAAATGATGTTACTTACCAGGCTTCGTTCGTCGGGTATTTTCCGGCAGACAAACCAAAATATTCCTGCATCGTCATTGTCAATGCGCCGAGCGGTGATGTGTATTACGGTGGGAAAGTGGCCGGACCGATCTTCCGGCAGATCGCGGACCGCGTCTTTGCAACGGAGCTCGACATTCACACACCGGTCAATGACCAGTCCAATCCTCTCGCCGAAGTTCCGCTGATCAGGAACGGCATTGCTTCTGCAACGCTTGCGGCAGCCGGCGGACTTATGATCGATGTCAGGACCGGGGCGGATTTCAATCCCGACGGATATGTCACCGCATCCTATTCCGGTAAAGAAGCGGATCTGAAAAATATCAGTCCGGATGCGCAGCTGCGTAGCGGGATCATGCCTGATCTCACCGGCATGTGCGCGGCCGATGTGCTTTACCTGATGGAAAACCGCGGTTACCGTGTGAAGCTGAAAGGTGCGGGATCGGTAAGCGGCCAGAGCGTTGCGCCCGGGCAAAAAATTTCAAAACAAACGGTTATCGAAATCGAGCTTTCTATATGAAGTTGTTGCGTGACATATTATATAAAGCAGGCCTGGCCGAAATAAAAGGTTCGACGAATGTCGCCATCACCGGGATCACGTTCGATTC
>DASTSF010000111.1:0-3189 GCA_035760825.1 Bacteroidia bacterium | reverse complement strand
CTGCAGGGCTTTTCCCGTGATCCCCGCTGCAAGGCAGGCATCAACGACGGAACCGGAACCGGCTCCAGTGAAACATCGGCGACCAAGCTGCCCATCGGGCTTCCCTTTACTTTCGCAGAAAACGGCTCTGCTTCCGGAAGCTCCTCTTCCGCCCCGGCGTCCGATTCCAAAAAGATCGTTTACACGTTCGACATGCCTTCGGATATCGGTCCGGAAGCCCTTCACGCCACGCATTCCGCGTTCCAGCAGGCAAGGACGATGAACGCCTCCTGCGTCCTGATCCGGATGAACAGCTATTCCGGTGCGCTGGATGCCGCGGAAAACATCCGGCAGGAAATACTCGATTACGACCGCCCGGTGATGATCTACGTCGAGAACCGGGAAATGACGGCCTCGAATCTTATTTCCACCGCCTGCGACAGCGTTTACCTTCGTCATGCTCCGAAAGTCCCCCGCGCGACAGCGCCTTCCAGGAATGCTGTTGCGTCACCGGCAGGCGATGATAAAGATCCCGCGACCGATTTGGAACAGGAAACGCACAGCACGGCTTCTTTACGTTCGCTGCCTCTCGACCAGGAATGCAGGCCTGCGTCCAAGCTCCGCGGCGAAGCCAGCGACATCAACGATGTTCTTCTTCATGCCGGCCTCAGGGATTGCAAGGTGGTGCATTACAATCCCGGGTTCCTGAGCAAGGCTATCGATTTTCTCATGCGCCGGCCCATGAGCCTCCTGCTTGTTGTCCTGCTTGCGTTCGGCCTCAGCCTGCAGCGGAAAGAATCATTGCCCGGACCTTCCACGTTCATCGTTCTTGTTTCTTCCGGGTTTTTCGTGCTGCCGCTTTTTATGGGCGGACTGGCTACGGGAAAAGAGATCGCCCTTTTCGCCGCATCGGTACTGGCCACGATTCTCCTGAACCGCGGGAGACAAAAACTATGGCTTCGCCTGCTGCCGGTCGCGGCATTGCTGCTGCTGCTGACGCTATGCCAGTACACGCGCCTGTCGTTTTCCTATGACAGTGATCTTACCGTCCTCCTGCTGCTCACCTCACTTTCCTTCTTCGCCGGGTGGAACATTCCCGTGATGCTTCGCTTTTTCCCCGGCAGGCAGGTTCCTGTTCCCGTCAGGATCAGGAAATAGATTTTTTCTTTTTGCTTCCCGTAAGTAACCTGTTCACCGACACACCCATGTCGAGATCATTCGCCTGCGGTGACGAAAAAACGGACTGGAAAAGCCTGCGGAACCCGCCGCCTCCCGACGAATCATTTTCCATAATATTCATCACCACCCGCCCCTTCGCGGAAAGCAGCTTCTCAACACGGAGAAGGAATTCTTCGTTCATGAGCGATCGCGGAACTTTATCCTCCACGAAAACATCGATAGCGATGAGATCGAATTCTTCGCTGCATTGCCTGACAAAATTTTCCGCCCTCAGGTGAACGATCCGCAGACCGGAGAAGCGCCCGGTATCGAATTCTTCCTTTCCCAGCCGGATCACTTCTTCGTCGGCTTCCACGCCCGTCAGGGTGCAGCTTATTTTCATTTCTTCCGTAAGAATGGATGCAATGCTTCCCACGCCGAAACCGAGGATCAGCACATTGCGCGGAGGATCGGAAAGGTCGACCACGTTGCGAAGCGCGATGCGGAAAACATCATGAAGAGAGCCGTAGGAATAATTCACGTAACGCGCGTTCAGCACTTTTCTCCCGTTCTCCCACGACACTTCAAGCACGGGAGATATCTTTCCCCGCGTGCGTTTTATCACGCGCGGCCATATCCAGCTCATCCATTTTTTCATAACAGCCAGAGAGTTTCCGACGAACCGCCTTCCGCGCTGAAAACCTGGACCAGTCCGAAAAAAACAGCGCCGACGCCGCCGACAAGATTAAGCAGGAGGAAGAAATAGTAAAGGCAGCCGAGGTTGGAACCTGTGGGAATCGCTTTTTTGTAATACTGCAGCGCCAGCCATCCGAATACAACGCTCGCCACGGCAAGAACGAGATGCAGGATCGTCTTTTGCGTCAATGAAAAATGAGGGTAGAAGAACACGAACGCATTGTACATCGCCCGCAGGGCGAAGGAGAAAAAAAAGCTGAATACCGAGTTTAATCTCAACCTGTTCGTGGCCTGCATTTTGTAAATTCGTTGGTGTCTGCAAAATTAACGTACGCGTGCTTCCCATGAAGACGTTCCTGAAAATAAGTTTCCCCCTTCTCCTCCTGCTGATCGTGACCGGTTTTTCTTTCCCGCACGAATCTCAGCCGGGGAAAACGAATGATGCCGGGAACGACACCTCCGGCCTGCGCATTATTCATGTTTTCGTTTCGCTCTGCGATAATGACAGCCAGGGCATTGTTCCTGTTGCCAGGAAGAACGGAAAAGGAAACGACGGACCCGACAACCTGTTCTGGGGCTGCGCGAACGGCGTCAAAACGTTTTTCCTGGAAAGCGACGACTGGGACCTGCTCGATTCCGTGAAAGAGCCCACGCATGAGGTTCTCGAGCGCTGCGTCTGGAAGAGCCGGCGTTATAATGCGATCCTGGTAGCCGAAGGTTATCGCGGCGGGCGGATTCGCAACTGCACGATGGATTTTCTACGAACCGCATCGGGCAATTGCACCGATTCGATCACCGTCAATGATCACGGAAAAAAAATAGTCGTTCATCCCGGTGATGCGCAGCTCGTCTGCTATCTCGGTCACGACGGGCTGATGGATTTCGACATCACGGATCCGCCGAAAAAGAACGGAGCTTCGCGCGATGTGATCATCATTTCGGAAACCGGGCGCCTGTATTTCAAGGACGTGATCCGCGCCGGTGGCGGAAATCCGCTGCTGTGGACAACAAACCTCATCGTACCGGGCGCATCCACGCTGAAAGCCGCTATCGACGGATGGCTGATGAAAGAGACGGGCGAGCAGATCAGGCAGCGTGCGGCAAAAGCCTACGATGCAGAACAGAAATGCGGTGCGGATGCCGCGCTTGCACTTTTCGCGACAGGTTTTTACTGAGCTCCGCCGCAGTTCCCATACAGCCTGTCGAGCGTTGCTTTGAGGTGATTGAGCTCTTCCTGCGAGATTCCTTTGCCTGCATTTTTCCGGAATTTCTCCGCGCCTGCGGAACACTGCGCAAGCATCTTTTTCCCGAGAGGAGTAACGGTGACGGACGATTTTCGCCGGTCCGTGCTGCTCC
>DASTSF010000110.1:0-3130 GCA_035760825.1 Bacteroidia bacterium | reverse complement strand
GGTATGTTTCCGATGATTCGCATTGGAGATGATCAGGCGGCGGCAAGTTCTGCAGCGGCTTTGCGGCAGGTAACGGAAACAAACGAGAACAGCTGCTTCAGCTCGCTGATGTTCTGCGTGGAGGCAGCGATGACCTCCATGTTTTTCAGCGGCTGATCGAGCTTCTGCGAAAGCCCGACAAACGGGATGGTCGATCGCATTTTGTGCGCCGTCTTCACGATCATCGCGAAATCCATTTCATCGATGGCGCGTTCCATCGTTTCCAGCTCGACCGGGTTCTCCGAAAGGAAAAGGCTGATCATTTCTGCAACGAATCCTTCATTTCCATTCGCCAGCTCATGCAGGTAATCGAGGTTGGTGATACGTTCGGAGCCGCCGTCATCTTTCCTGTAAACGGTTTTCAGCAGTTGTGGCTTCCCGGAAAGTATGCGGCGAAGCAGGTGGAAAAATTCGCGCTCGGATATCGGCTTGGCGAGATAATCATTCATCCCGGAGGAAATGCATTTTTCCCGCTCGCCGGGCATGGCGTGCGCCGTAACAGCGACGATCGGGAGGGAAAGCTTCAGCTCTTCGCGGATCTGCCGCGTCGTTTCATAACCGTTCTGCCCGGGCATCTGGATATCCATCAGCACGAGATCGTATGTTTTTTTACGCAGCAGCCCGATCACTTCAGGCCCGGTGGATGCAAGGTCAAAGCTGATCTTCCAGGAGGACAGCAGCTCGCCGATGAGACGCTGGTTGAGCGGGTTGTCCTCGGCGACAAGAACGGAAATGCCGGAGAAAAATTCGGGAATGAACCCGGGCTCTTCTTTCCGCGAAACAGTTTCCGCAGGAAGCGCCGCAGCATAACGGGTGTAGGGCAGAAGGAATGTGAACGTCGTTCCTTTCCCGGGAACACTGTCAACACTGATGATGCCGCCCTGCAGCTCGACAAGCCGCTTGACGATCGAAAGACCGAGACCGGTTCCGCCGTATTTGCGGGCCGTGTCGTTTTCCCCCTGGTTGAAGCGGTCAAAAATATCGTTCATCCTTTCGCTGGGTATGCCGATGCCCGTATCATGCACGGAAAACTGCACGAGGAGACGTCCGTTCTCTTCTTTCAGCAAACGCGTGCGGACTTCCACGTAACCTTCATCGGTGAACTTGATCGCGTTCCCGACGAGGTTGACGAGTATCTGCGTCAGGCGCGTGGGATCGCCTGTGAGCGGGTCCGGAATATTTTCGATCGGGTGAAATACCAGCTTGATCCTTTTTTCCGTTGCGCGGTGCTGGAACATCGTGCTGATGGAATGCATGAGTCCCTGCACGCTGAACGGAATTTCCTCGAGACGCATCATGCCGGCTTCGAGCTTCGAAAAATCGAGAATATCATTGAGGATATGCAGCAGGTTTTGTCCCGACTGGCGGATGACGCGCAGGTGCTCCTTCTGCTGATCATCAAGGTTGGTGCGTGCAAGGAGCTCGGCAAAACCGAGAACGGCGTTGAGCGGTGTGCGGATCTCGTGGCTCATGTTCGCCATGAACTGTTCTTTCAGCACAGCCGACTGGTGCACGCGTTCCGTTGCGGCCAGAAGCTCTTTCTCCAGCTTGTTGCGCTTGGAAATATCACGGAAAAGAAGAATGCCGGCCATGCAGATGATCAGCACGGCAAGTACCGCTGCGACCGTATCGAAAAAGGTGATGCGCGAAGAAAGTGCGGCGCTTTCATTGATGCGCGACAGCAGCAGTTTCTTGTGATCCTTCTCGAGCGTTTTGGAAGCGGTGAAGAGCTCATCGGTCAGCGCTTCGCTTTCGGAAAGATCGGCTGTAGAAACTTCTGCGCCGGAGATGCGCATGCGGACGATCACGCGATCGTGCTGGATCTTTTCATCGGCCAGCTGGTGAAGCCGGTCGAGCTGCGGCTTCAGGCTCGGGTCGGTCACCAGCCCGTCGAGCTCTTTCATGAGCTGGCGGAAATGAAGCGTGGACAGCTGGAGGTTATCCAGCACGGAAGCTTCGCCCCGCTCGTTGAAAAGAAGAAGCTGGTCGTGCGTAACGATGAGCGAATCGCGGAACTCGCTGATCTTCTCGATCACGCGCTGTCCCTTTTCCTGCTCACCGAGCGCGTTTGCGAGATCGGCGTTGTTTTTCCGTGAAAACCAACCGAGCAGACCGACCAGCATGAGGGAAAGTGCAACCGCCACTCCCAGCTGTATCCTGATCTTTTTCGGATGATAAAGCTCCGATTGCCTCAAGACTTTTTTCTTTAGCAGTAATTTATCTTCTGGCGGGGCGTTCATGAAAAATTTTCGCTGAGGTGGGACGAATAAAGGCTGAAAAGCGAGGCGTTATAGCCGGGATTCCTCAGATCGGGGGGCGGTAATAACCGGCGATATCGTCGTTGTTTCCTTTTTCGAATTCGACGATCGCGTCGGCAAGTTCTGCGTAAACGATAAAATTATTGGCTTTGAGCCAGGCTTTGGCTTCGCGGTCTTTGTTGATGGCATTGGCCGTGGCCGCCCAGAAAATACTTTTATTCTGCATAAGCCAACGGAAAGCATCTTTATCTCCCTTCACCGCATTAATGAATGCGCCCATCTCGAAATGCTTGTTATCGACGAGCCAGCGGAAATGAAGCTGGTTGCCGTCTTTCAGGAATTCGGCCGCCTCGATCAGCTCGCGGTGACCTTTTTCCATCAGCCAGTTGTAGGCCGGAGTGCTGAACGGCTTGAATAATGCGGTCATTTTGCGGATCGCTTCACCGTTATATATTTTCTGCGCCATACAGGGAATACAAAAATAACAGATTCCGTAAGGGAAAAAGGAAATGGAAGGGGCCGTTTGTAAAACTTAACTTATTCTTCCGACTGGATATTGCGCACGGCTTCCACAAGATGGAGCCACGCTTTGAGCCCGTGCTTCTGCAGGTATTCCATCGATCGCTGGTCGCCGATGATCGCGCCCGCAGCCATGGCCAGGCGCGCCTGCTTTCCGTCAAATAATGCCTGTACGGCATACGGATCCCCGCCGATCGCGGTGAGGAAAAGGCCCCAGTCGTCATGACCGTATTCATGCAGCCATTCCGCCGCACGGTCGTCATCGAAACGGATCGCATCATGCACCATGATAAGCTCCTGCTTGCCCTGCTGCT
>DASTSF010000109.1:0-4139 GCA_035760825.1 Bacteroidia bacterium | reverse complement strand
AGGAAGAAACGCCTTCGCTGAAAAATATTTTTCTCGACTGCGGATGCTCGTCCGACAAGGAAGTAGCCGCGCTCGGCGTGCACGTGGGATGCGTGGTGACGTATGAAGATCCGTTCATGATCCTCAACGACCGTTATTACGTCGGTCGCGCACTGGACAACCGCATCGGCGGCTTTATGATCGCACAGGTGGCGCGCCTGCTGAAAGCGAACCGCGTCAAGCTTCCGTACTCGCTGTATATCGTGAATTCCGTGCAGGAAGAAGTCGGCCTCCGCGGCGCGCAGATGATCACCGAAACGATCCGCCCGAACGTGGCGATCATCACCGACGTCACGCACGACACGCAGACGCCGATGATGAACAAGATCGCACAGGGTGATATCGCCTGCGGAAAAGGACCTTCGCTTACGTATGGTCCGGCTGTTCACAACAAGCTCCTTGCGCAGATCATCGGCGTGGCGGAAAAAAACCGCATTCCTTTCCAGCGCGAAGCCGTTTCACGCAGCACGGGAACGGATACCGACGCGTTCGCCTACTCGCTCGGCGGCGTGGCCTCGGCGCTTATTTCGCTTCCGCTCCGTTACATGCATACGACGGTGGAAGGCGTTCACAAAAACGACGTGGACAGCGTTATCCGCCTCATTCTCGAATCGCTGAAAAGCATCAAAGCCGGCCAGGATTTCCGTTACATCCGCTGAACGATGAAAAAAGAAAAGCGTTTTCTGTGGTTTCCCCTGGCGGCAACGCTGACGCTCATCTCCTGCGGCGGAGAAAAACCGTCCGACAATCATCCTGATACGCTTCACGATACGCTGATCACAACGAACACCGAGGATTCGGTGCATTATCTTTTCAAACGGATGGTGGCCACGCTTCCTGTTCCGTTCGAGATCATGAAAAAATTCGAGGGAGCCAATCTTCCTTTTAACGGCAGCGTTCTCTGCAATCCCGACAATGCCGGGAAATTCAACAGCGCTTCGGCGCAGGCGATCAACCTCGGCGTTTTCGGCGCAGACATGTCGTACCTGATCTCGCAGAATCACCTGGGCGAATCGGCTCCATACCTGAAAGGCGTGCGGAAGCTTTCCGACAATATCGTAGTCCCTTCCGCCTTCGACGAGGGACTGATCGGGCGTTATGAAAGCAATATGAGCCAGAAAGATTCGCTGCAGCGCCTGATGCACACTTCCTACAAACGCATCGACAGTACGCTGCAGGAGAACGACAGGCTCGCGCTCGCCTCGCTGGTGCTTGCCGGGGGATGGCTCGAAAGCATTTACATCACCACGCAGCACATCGCCGAGCAGCAGCAGAATGAAAAGAACAAAGTTCTTTATGACATGCTCGCGATCCAGAATCCATACGTCACGCGGCTCTCCGACCTGCTGGGAAGATTTACTTCCGACAGCCTCTGCATTTCGCTTCACCGCGACATGGAGGATCTGAAGAAGGTCACGCCGCCGGGACCTGACATTCCACCCGACCAGTTTGCGAATCAGCTGACGATGTTCCGCACAAAAATCGCGGACATCCGGAACAAATACGTTCGTGTCCAGTAAACTATTTTTACGTCGTTATCTCTCCCGGTCATGGCACTACTTGGATCAATTCTGAAACGTACAATCGACCTCAACACGAAAATTCCACGCCTGCGCAGGAAGGATGCGATGAAGATGCAGGTGAAGACACTGAAAAAGCTGCTTTCGAAAGCAGAGTTCACTGCATTCGGGGAACACCACAATTTCACGCGCATACTCAGCGAAAGCGACACCGTGAAATCCTTCAAGGCCGCGGTCGGTGTTCATGATTACAATTCCATGTTCCGCAAATGGTGGTACCGTTCCCTGAACGGGGAAGCTTATGTCACCTGGCCGGAAAAAGTGAAATATTTTGCGCTCAGCTCCGGCACGTCCGATTCATCGAGCAAGCATATTCCCGTTACGAAAGATATGCTTCGCGCGATCCGGCGCGCCAGCCGCCGCCAGCTGCTTGCGCTCGCGCACTACAACCTCTCGCCCGAATTTTTCCAGAAAGGGATCCTCATGGTCGGGGGAAGCACGCACCTCAATTACAACGGCAGCTATTATTCCGGCGACCTTTCCGGCATCACGACCGGGAACCTCCCCTTCTGGTTCCAGCATTTTTACAAACCGGGAAGACGCATCGCGCGCGAACGCAAATGGGAAGACAAGCTCCAGGAAATGGTGATGAAAGCGAAGGAATGGGATATCGGCGTGGTGTGCGGCGTTCCTGCGTGGATACAGATCCTTTTCGAACGCATCATCAAGCAATACAACGTCAAAACGATACATGATATCTGGCCGAACCTCGAAGTGTACGTGTGGGGCGGCGTTTCCATAAAACCGTACCGCAAAAGCCTCGACAAGCTTTGCGGAAAACCCATCGGTTACCTCGAAACTTATCTCGCTTCGGAAGGTTTCATGGCATTCCAGAACGATCCGACGTCGGAAAGCCAGGTGATGCAGCTCGACAACGGAATTTTTTTCGAATTCGTTCCGTTCAACAGCGACAATTTCGATGCGGACGGCAACCTGAAACCGAAACCGTCCACGCTCACCATTGCGGAAGTGGACGAGCAGACGGAATACGCGCTGCTCATCAGCACCTGCAGCGGGGCCTGGCGTTACCTCATCGGCGACACGGTAAAATTCACGAACGTCGACAAAGCGGAGATCATCATCACCGGCCGCACAAAGCAATTCCTCAGCCTCTGCGGGGAGCATCTTTCGCAGGACAACATGAACCGCGCCATCGATCTTGCCGCGGAAGAGCTGAACATCGAGATCAACGAATACACGGTGGCGGGCGAGAACTACGAAAATCTTTTCGCGCACCGCTGGTACGTGGGAACCAACGCGAAGATCGATCCCGAAGTGCTGCGCAAAACGATCGACGAGCACCTCAAAGTGCTGAACGACGACTACCGCGTGGAACGTTCCGCCGCATTGAAAGAAGTGATCGTCGAAGTCCTGCCGCTGGATTTTTTCAGCGAATGGATGCGGAGGAACGGAAAAGTGGGCGGACAGCATAAATTTCCGCGCGTGATGAAGAACGATCGCCTCGAAAGCTGGAGGAAGCACATTGCAGAAATGAAATCAGGGGAGCTTGCACATTGACCACGTTCAGCGCCATAGGACAAGGGATGCTTTTCGGGCTGGCACTTTGCTTTACGCTCAGTCCTTCCTTTTTTACCCTTATCCAGACAACGCTGAAGAACGGGCACGCGGCCGGGATCTCCGTCGCAACAGGAATTTTTTTCGCCGATCTCTGCTACCTTCTTCTCGCCTATTTCGGCGTTTCCGAATGGGTGATGGATGAACGTTACGCCATCGCGATCACTGTGCTTGGCGGCGGACTGCTGATCGGCTATGGCATTGTGCAGATACTGAAGAAGCCGGTTGTTTCCAATGAAAATGAGGAAAGCGACAGCCCCGCGGGAAAAAAGGCCGGCATCGGCGCGAATATCCTGAAAGGTTTCCTGATGAGCCTGCTCAACCCGTTCGTTTTTTTCCTGTGGATCGGCGCGCTGTCGCTGGCCACGAGCCGCTTCGATCACGATGCGGGAAAAATGATCAGCTTTTTTATCGCCACGCTTTGCACTGTTTTCGGAACCGACGTGCTCAAGTCAATGGCGGCGCACCGCATCAAAAGTTTCCTGAATGAAAAGATGATCCACAAGGTGAACATGTTTGCAGGGATCATTTTCGTGATCGCCGGCATCGTCATGTTCGTGCGTATGATCGTGGAAAAACCCTGGCTGGGGTAGTAGGATGTCGGATTTTGGATGTCGGATTTCGAATATCAGATGTCGGATTTGAATATCCATTTTCACCTGTAGCATCCGGACTTTATTTCCTTTCCTTTTCAAGAATGCTTTTGATATCCGGTCTGAAATACCTTTCGCTTTTCATCACTTTGCCGTCTTCCCTGAAAACAGGTTTCCCGCTCTCGTCGAGCTTCGACATGTTGCTGCGGTGGATCTCGTCGAACACTTCTTCGATCTTGTACTGCAGGCCGTGCCGGAGGATCGTGCCGAAAGTGATATAGAGCAGGTCGCCGAGCGCATCGGCAATTTCCACGATGTCGCCCCGCCGGCAGGCTTCGAGGTATTCCTCGTT
>DASTSF010000108.1:0-5973 GCA_035760825.1 Bacteroidia bacterium | reverse complement strand
AATAAAAACCGCCCAGCTTCTCCCTGTATTCGATAATGCGTTTTGCAAACACCGGCCCGATACCATTTACCGTAACGAGCAAAGCCGAATCAGCCGTGTTCAGCTCGAGAATGGCCGGGGGATTTTTCTTCGCAGGAAATTTATCCGGGCGTGCGTCGTTCTCTTTTTTATCCGGAAGCAGGATATAGGGCTCAAGGTCTGCGTACAATTTCGGGGAAACGACATAGAGCCGTTTCACATCTTCCTTCGATTCGAATTTTCCGCCGGATTCTTCGTAATGTTTCACCGAACGTGCCTGCGCGGGCGTGAGACCAAGACGAACCCAGTCGCTGACAGGAAGCCCGTTGGGATCGAACTGGAAAAGTTCCCGCTGGTGAAATACATGATCCGCTTCTTCTTCGGCAATGGACGGGGGTTTGTTTTCCGTGTTTTTTCCGGCCAGGGAATCGAACAGGGAATCCTGTTTCACCTGTGCGATGAATTTATCGAACCCGGAAAAATCTTCCTGTGGACGTGAAACAAACCTGGAGCTGACAGCCGTGAATGCGCTGAGCGCAATGAGGATTACGATGAGGACGGCAGCGCCGTTCCGTTCGCGGCGTGTAAATGAAAATGTATTTCGGAACCAGTTGCGCATGCGGAAGAATTTCTCCGGCTGGCAAATTTTGGTAAAAAAACACTTCGGAAAACAACCGGAATAATTTACACTGCCGTTTTTTGTGAAGGAAATGCTTTCCGGATGAAGAAAACGGGAATTCCCAGGGCAACGATACCGAGGCCGGCCCAGCTGTTCCGCGGATCCATGATGAGCAGATCGATGCAGATGCCGGCGGCAGCGAGAATATAAAACGCAGGAAGCAGGGGATAGCCAAGCGCTTTATAGGGCCGCGGTGTGCCCGGTTCTATTTTGCGTAAACGGAAAAGACCTGAGATCGTAACGATGTAAAACAGCATCGAGGCGAATGTCGCGTACGTAAGCAGATCGTTGTATGTCCCGGAAAAGCAGAGCAGGCTTCCCCACACGGCCTGTATCCAGATCGCGGACGCCGGGACATTTTTCCTGTTGAGCTTCGCGATGCGGTCGAAGAACAGGCCGTCTTTCGCCATCGCGTAGTACAGTCGTCCGCCGGCGAGAATAATGCCGTTGTTGCAGCCGAACGTCGACACCATGATCAGGACCGCCATCATGATCGTGGCGATCTTTCCGAAGATCATCGTTGCGGCGGCTGTTCCCACGCGGCCCATTTCGGCAAACTGCATGCCGCGCGACATCACGTCGGTTCCGCCCGGGTCGCCTTTCAGCGGGAGCAGCGCGAGGTAAGCGATGTTCGCGAGAACATAAAGACCTGTAACGATGGCGGTGCCGAGCAGCAGGCTTCGCGGAATATTTTTGTGCGGCTCGCGGATCTCGCCGGCAATGAACGTGACGTTGTTCCAGGCATCGGCAGAAAAAAGCGAATTGATCATCGTCATCCCGAACACGGCGAGCAGCGCAAAACCGGTGAGCGGTGTCAGGCTGTAAGAGCCGCTGTCGGAAACGCGGATGCGTGTAGCCATCCAGGGATCGGTAAAATTGTGCGCGAGGTTCCCGCTCTTCAGCCCGATGGAAATACCGAGAATGATCAGTCCGAAAAGCGCGATCAGCTTTGCGGAAGTAAATACTTTCTGCACAAGCGCGCCGCCCTGCACGCCGCGGGAATTGATCCACGAAAGAAAAAAGATCATCGCAACGGCGAAAACCTGCCCCGAAGAAATTTTAATGAAACCGGCGTCCAGCAGCACATTCTTCATACTCAGCGCCGGGACGAGCTCCGAAGTGTAATTCGCAAATGCCGTCGCCACAGCTGCGATAACGCCGGTCTGTATGACGGAAAAAACAGTCCAGCCGTAGAGAAATGCGGGCAGCTCGCCCCACGCGCGGCGGATGTAAACGTATTGTCCCCCGGCTTCCGGCATCATGCCGGCCAGCTCGCCGTAGCTGAGCGCGGCGGTGAGCGTGATCACGCCCGTCATGATCCAGGCGACGATGAGCCAGCCTGCGCAGCCGAGATCCTGCGCCATCGTGCTGCTGACAATAAAAATTCCCGAACCGATCATCGATCCGGCGACGAGCGCCGTGGCGTCAATGAGACCGAGCGAACGCCTGAACTCTCTTTTTTCTTCCATGACAAATGAAAAACCGCAACCAGTTACGATTGCGGTTCAGCGAATGGCGCTGAATTTACTGAAGCACGTTCAGCTTACTGTTCTTTTTCCCGTGAAGGAAATAAATAATCAGCCCGAAGATCATCCACCCGAACGCGCTGATCTGCGTCAACCTGTCGAGAGAAATGATCATGAAGCTGCACACGACTATTCCAAGAATGGGAACGATCGGGAAGGACGGCGATGCTCCCGGCGTCCTGAAGGGCCGCACAGCTCCGGGTGAATTAACACGCATGATCCAGATACCCGCACATACAAGCACGAATGCGAGCAGCGTGCCGATGCTGGTCAGGTCGCCGGCGACACTGCCGGGAATGAATCCGCCGAAAAGCCCGACGAAACAGAAGAGCAGGATATTGGATTTATACGGTGTGCGGAATTTCGGGTGGAGATGAGAAAATATTTTCGGCAGCAGTCCATCGTGCGACATGGAATAGAAAACACGGCTCTGGCCCATGAGCATAACGAGAATGACCGAAGAAAATCCGGCGAGAATAGCGATCGTTACCGCCGTGGCAAGCCATCCGTAACCCTGCATGTAGGTGGAGATGGCGTACGCAACAGAAGCTTCCTTGCCTTTCGCGGGATCGTTGAAATCGGCCCAGGGTGCAACACCGGTAAGAACATGCGAGAACAGGATGTAGAGGATCGTGCATACCACCAGCGAGCCGAGGATGCCGATGGGCATGTCGCGTTTCGGATTTTTCGCTTCCTGCGCGGCGGTTGAAACGGCGTCAAACCCGATGAACGCGAAGAAAACTATGCCCGCGCCTTTCAGTATGCCTCCCCAGCCATGCTGGAAAATCCCCGCGTGACCCGGGTAATCGGCAGGAATGAGATACGGCGTATGATTTTCCGGCTTGATGAACTGCCAGCCGATCGCGATGAACACAAGTACGATTGCCACTTTGAGAAACACGATGATCGCATTGACAAAAGCTGATTCCTGCGTCCCGCGGATGAGCAGAAGCGACAAGGCGAGCAGGATAAACAGCGCAGGCGCATTCACAATCCCGTGAACCAGGGTTCCGTCGACAGTCGCGCTTTCAAACGGGCCGTGGCACCACTGGAAAGGAATGTGTCCGCCAAGCAGCTTGTTCAGGTATTCGCTCCATGCAATGGAAACCGTCGCGGCCCCAAGCGCATATTCGAGAATGAGCGCCCACCCGATGATCCATGCGATAAGCTCACCCATTGTTGCGTAGGCGTATGTATATGCGCTTCCCGCAATCGGGATCATCGCCGAGAATTCTGCGTAGCACAACCCGGCGAACGCGCAGCCGATCGCTGCAACAATGAATGAAAGAGTGACGCCAGGTCCGGCCGCTTCCCCCGCAGCTGCTGCAGTGCGGACGAAAAGGCCTGCGCCTATGATCGCCCCGATGCCGAGCGCGACCAGCTGCGTCGATCCCAGCGTACGCTTCAGTCCTTTTTCAGATTCCGCCGCCTGTGCCAGCAACGTTTCAAGTGATTTCTTCCGGAAAATGCTCATAGCGTGATTTGGGTTTTATTCCGTTTATGATTTGCCAAATATAACCAAGAATTGAAATAAGGGGAACCCGCACTTCATATCCGGCCGTTGCTTCACGGCGCAAACGCAGAACAGAGTATTTTTACCGTCCGATGCTTCTCGCTTCCGTTTTCATCCTCGGTTATCTCGCGATCGCTTTCGAGCAAACGCTGAAGGTCAACAAGTCCGCTTCTGCGCTGCTCACCGGCGTGGTCTGCTGGATGATCGTGATCGCCGGGACCAACGCGGGACTGATCGATTCGAAGCTTGGCGTGCAGCTTTCGGGCATTTCGGAAATACTTTTTTTCCTTCTCGGCGCGATGGCGATCGTCGAGCTGATCGATGCGCATGACGGTTTCACGCTCATCACGGAAAAGCTGCGCACGAAAAGCAAACGGAAACTGCTGTTCCTCGTCAGCCTCATCACGTTCCTGCTTTCGTCGGTACTCAACAACCTCACCACGGCGCTGGTGATGATGTCGCTGGTGCGCAAACTGGTGAAAGATCCAACCGACCGCATGTATTACGGCGGGATGATCATCATCGCGGCAAACGCAGGCGGCGTGTGGTCGCCGGTGGGCGACGTGACGACAACGATGCTGTGGATCGGCGGACAGATCTCGAGCCTCAATATCATCCTGAAGCTTTTTGTTCCCGCGCTCGTCAGCCTTTTCCTGCCGTATTTGTGGCTTCGCCGGAAAATGAGCGGGAACATCGAGCCGCCGGAAAATGAAAAAACCTATTCACGTCCCACAACGCGTTTCGAGCAAAACCTCGTTTTATTCACCGGCGCAGCCGTGCTGCTGCTTGTTCCCGTTTTCAAAAGCGTTACCCTTCTTCCACCGTACATGGGAATTCTCTTCGGCCTGGGAATTTTATGGTCGCTGACCGAGATCATTCACAAGCAGAAGAACGACGAAGTCAAAAGTTCGCTTTCGGTAGCCGGGGCGCTGCAGCGCATCGATACGCAGAGCATTCTTTTTTTCTTCGGCATCCTGCTGGCGATCGGGGCGCTCGATGCAAAAGGTACGCTTGTTTCCCTCGCCGAACATCTGCATTCCTCGATCGGGAACCTCAACCTCATAACGCTGAGCATAGGGCTTTCCTCCGCGATCGTCGACAACGTCCCGCTTGTCGCGGCGGCGCAGGGCATGTACCCGCTGGCGGAATTTCCCCGTGATTTTTATTTCTGGGAATTCCTGGCCTACTGTGCGGGAACCGGCGGAAGCATTCTCATCATCGGGTCGGCGGCAGGCGTCGCGGTAATGGGAACCGAGCACATTTCCTTCGGCTGGTACCTGCGCAAAATATCGGTCCCGGCGA
Organism: Bacteroidia bacterium; assembly: GCA_035760825.1. Lineage (GTDB taxonomy): Bacteria > Bacteroidota > Bacteroidia > Palsa-965 > Palsa-965. The sequence goes on along the minus strand of DASTSF010000108.1, from coordinate 935 downwards.
TCATCGGCTATTTCGGCGGAGCGCTGGCTTACATTGCCATCGTGGAAATTCTTCACTGAATGGAGCTGGGGCGATACATCACCGCAATGGAAAAAGAGTTTCGCAGGCACGCCAGTGCAAAACAGGCTGCCGGTGCGAAAGCGTACATGCGCAACCAGTTCGAATACACCGGGCTTTCCACGCCTGTGCGCAGAAGATTGCTGAAAGAATTCATACGGCAGAATGGAATTCCCACTCCGGGACAAATGGAAGAGTTCGTGATGCTGATGTGGAAGAAGGAAGAACGCGAATTCCAGTATTCCGCAATGGAAATTTTTCATCTGCAAAAAAAGAATTTCCGGAAAAGCGATCTCGCCGTATTCGGATACATGATCACGCACAGACCGTGGTGGGACACTGTGGATTTCATTGCGCCCAAACTGGCCGGAGAATATTTCCGTCTTTTCCCGCGGGAAATAAAAAAGACGATCCGCCAATGGCTTTCATCCGGGAACACCTGGCTGATCCGTTCGGCGATACTTTTCCAGCTGAATTACAAAAGCGAAACCGACGAAAAGCTGCTTTTTTCCATTTGCTCATCGCAAAGCATGCACGAGGATTTTTTTATCCGCAAAGGCATAGGCTGGGCGCTGCGCCAATACGCCCGGACAAATCCTTCAGCCGTCCGCCGCTTCGTCAGCACGCATAAGTTGTCCCCGCTCAGTAAGCGCGAAGCAATGAAACACCTGTAATATTTTGTTCCTCCCCCCGGAATTTTATCTTTGATAAAGTAAGACGAAATTCCTGGAAACAACATCTGAAATAGAAGAGGTCATCGGGAAAATCACCGATGCAAGGGAAAAGACCGACGCCCTGAACCGGCACGCGTTCAGCATACGGAACATAAAGCACGCCACCGCGCTGGCAATGGCGCAGGAAGCGCTGAAGCTCTCGGA
>DASTSF010000107.1:0-7820 GCA_035760825.1 Bacteroidia bacterium | reverse complement strand
CAAAAACCGGGAGCCTGTTTGTTCCTGTGAAAAGAAGCGATCACTTCCCGCCATTCTTGATGAAATTGCTCAGGTCGTCTTTTTCCGTGGAAAAAGTAAGATCATCGAGGCACTGGTAGTAATCCTGCTGGTCGTTGCATTTTGCGTACAGCATTTTGAAAACTTTCAGCTTCGCATCGCTGAAGGCGAATTCAGCGGCGAGCTTGCGGATCTGCGCCACGCTGAAGCAGCGGTCTTTTGCGGCGAGCTGCAGCGTGCTCATTTTATCGTTGTCGAATGGTTTGGAATGGACGGAAGCGAGAACGGTATTGAAATCGGCATCGCTGGTAACGCACGGAGCGGGCGGGGGCGTGAGCGTGTTTTTCGCATAGTTCAGCCATGCAGCCTGGTTGTTGTTGTCGGTGAACAGCTGCGTGCCCGAAGGATAATTTTCCAGGTCGAACACTTTGCTGAACGTATTTTCCATCACGCTCAGCCGCAGCGACTCATTGCCGACGAGCGAGCTCAGCTTCATGATCATCGCGAAAGAAAGGCAGTTTGCATTGGAGGCCGATTGAATGGCGACCACCTTCGATTCATCCGTCGGCTGGCTGAAAACATTCTGTGCAATGTTGTTGAATGCGTCGTCGCTGATCACAGGACCCGCGCATCCTTTTTTACCATTGTAAGCGGCGATGGCAGGATAGCTGTAGTTCGGAAAAACCGGCGCCGCATGCGGAGGCGGATTGACCGTGACGGTAGTCGTATTACTGGCCGTGTTGCTGTCCAGCTCATGGATGTAATCATTCAGGCGGAACGCGTAGGAGAATTTCGTGAAGGTATCGTACACGTCGTAGAAATTCACGCGGTCGAACGTATGCAGGTAAGCATTCTTGCAGAAATCCAAGCGGTATGAATCGTCGGTGAACAGCTGCGCGATGTTCTTCACCTGCGCGGCCGTGAGGCAGTTGCTATTCACGAAAAGATCGGCCTGCTCGAGCTTTTTCTGGTTCGTGTGCTGCACGGCAATGACGTTGAAATTGCTCTGGAAAACAGCAGGGGAAACGGGATCCTGGCAGTCCTGTGCGAATACGTTCGCGGTGATGAGCAATGCAGAGAGGAGGGCAATGGAAAAATGTTTCATCAGATTCTTTTTTGTGGGATGCTTTTCAATTTTGATGCCAAAGAAATGAAAAAGATCCGTGCCGGCGTGCCTGGCTTAACCGGGATACCTGTTACTTCCGGAATGAAAAGTGTTTTTTTGTCCTTGTGCCTGCCGCTGATTTCTTTTGCCGCGAAAGCCGGGGATGCAGAATCTGCGGATCCGTTTCGAAAGCGAACGGTTGTCAAAATGTGAACTCACACAATGTCCTGAAGCTATTTTTTGTACTTTCGGAAAGAACGAATTTCACCCGTTGCATTTCTGACCACGTTTTGAATACCATCGGATTATTTACCGACTGCACGAACAAAAGGAAGAAGGTTTCCGGCTTTCTTTTTTTTATGCTCGTTTTTTTGCTTGCAGGGACGTCCGGCAGGGCGCAGGGCTGCAGCGACGGCGGACTCTGCTCTTTCGGGACGATGGGAATTCTTCAGCCGCGTTACGTGAACATCCCGCTCGACCAGGTGAAGCTGACACCGATGAATGTCGTGGATTCGGCAGCGCTGAGCTACACGCATGTGCGCGATACGAGCATGCCTGCAGGAGCGGGCGGAAACGCTTACGTGGTGCAGGCGAAAAGCGTCGACACGGGTTACGTTTCCCACATTACCAGCTGCGAGCTCTCCGCTTATTACGGGATCGGCGAGCATAATACCTCCGTTATCATTACCCAGCTCGAAGGGAATTTCAATCTCGTCAACCGGAAATTGTACGGCCAGGTGAAAATTCCTTATTCCGTTGTCAGCGGGAATCTTGGGACAACGAACGGGTTGAGCGACATCACGATGAGTCTCAGCTACGTCGCTTTCGATAAAGGAAGATCCAGCATGAGCTTTGCCGCCGGCGTGAAAATCCCAAGCAATTCATCCGATCTTTCGAAAGACAACCGGCCGCTGCCGATGGTTTACCAGACGAGTCTCGGCAGCACCGACATCCTGCTCGGCACGCGTTTCGCATACCGCAAATGGGATTTTTCCGCCGGTTACCAGCATTCGTTCAACGGCAATTCGAATCACTATGTCCATATTCCCGGCGCAGGCGACAGCTTAACCTACAACGGCTATTTCGAATCGAACAACCTTCGCCGCGCGGATGATGCGATGTTCAGGATCAACCGGAAATTCCAGGCGAAAAAGATCGAGCTGAACACGGGATTGCTTTTCATCTTTCACCTGGCGAACGACGATTACACGGACGCTACCGGCAATCGCGTCAAAGCAACAGGCTCGCAGGGACTCACGCTCAATTTCGATCTCGCGGGAAGCATCCCGGTCGGCAAGAAGACAGACCTCACGTTCATTCTTGCAAAACCGCTGAAGCAACGTTCGTACGTCACGGACGGACTCGCGCGCAGCTTCGTGGGCATCGTCGGGATCAAGCAGAATTTCTGATCCTTTCTCTTGCCCGTTTTTCCTTTGCTTTCTCTGTATGATTTACCGTGTGATCAGGATTTTCCTGAATGCAGGCTGGTCATCTGCATCAAGCCTGACGAGGTAGGCGCCCGGTGAAAGATCTGCGACATCAAGCCGGATATCATTGTCGCCGGGGGAAGCGGTGAATGCGGAAAAAGATTTTACAGCGCGCCCGTCGAGATCATAGATCACCGGCGATATATCCGCGGTTTTCGTTGCGCGGAACGAAACGCTGATGTATCCGTTTGCGGGATTGGGAAAACAATTGATGGAGCTGAGCGATGCAGCGGGTTCGGAAATGCCGATCGGGATATTCGTGTTTTTCAGCACCGTTCCGCTGTCGCCGACAATGACGGCTGCAGCGGCGGAAGAAGTATAAGAGATGCTGTACAGCCAGCGCGTCGTGTTCGAATTGTCGGATGTCCACGTGGTGCCGCCGTCCGCAGTGCGGATGATCGTTCCTCCGTAACCGACCGCCAGGCCATTGAGCGCATCGTAGAACCTGACGCAATTCAGCGGGGAGGTCGTGCCGGTTACGAGCGCTGTCCATGATGTGCCGCCGTTGGTTGTTTTCAGGACGGCGCCGTTGGTTCCGCAGGCAAAGCCAAGATTTGTATTGACGAAATAAATGGAATTGAGCTGCACGCCGGAAACGGAAAAGCTGTTCGACCAGGAGCCGCCGGCATTCGTGGTTTTGAAAATGATGCCGTCCTGCGTGGTGATGAACCCGGTATTTGCATCGGTAAACCAGATGTCGGTAGGTGAAAAAGTAATGGAGAGCGTTACAGATGTGAAGGAACCACCGCTGTTGGTGGACTTGTGCACTTTTTTATCCGTTGCGATGAAATAGCACGTGGAGGCGCTGGTTGCGAACGTTCCCCAGATGGAGCTGGAATTCGGCGGCGTGAGAGTTGTCCAGGAGCTTCCGCCGTTCGTTGTGCTTTTCATTGTACCTGTTCCCGCCACACCGGCGGCGTACCCGTGGTTTGCATCGAAGAAATAAATGTCCTTTGCGTCGTAGCTTCCGGCGCTGAGCCATGTGCTTCCCCCGTCAACGGTTTTGTACATGTACTGGAACGAGCCTGCTGCAAATCCATCGGAAGGGCTTGTGAAAACCACTGTTTCGAGTTTGCCGCTCATGGCTGTGCTGACCGGTGTCCATTGTGCGGAAAGCGTTCCTGCGGAAAGTGCAGGAAGAAGAAATGAGAAAAGTTTTTTCATGATAGGGTTATTTTTTCTCAAGGTATAAAAAAGAAGAAACATGGCTGAAGATCCGGAAGCGTGCAGCACGGATCAAGCGTGCGGGACGAAAAAAATCAACCTGCTTTCACGAATTTTTTCGTGACGGTCTGGCTGCCGTTTTGGATCCCGAGAAAATAAATGCCCGGGGGGAGATCGTTCGTAAGAATATGCACGGTGTTTCCGCCGGCGCCGGGAATTATTTTCACCATTTGTCCGGTCGCATTCCATAAGATGACCGTCGCGTCGTGCAGGAGAAAATCCGTTTGCACGGTTAGCATGTTGCCCGCAGGATCCGGGTACAGTACGACTCCGCCCGGGGAAGAAATTTCATTCACTGAAGTGACGGAATACCCGCAATCGCCGTGGAATTTTATTTTCCAGTCGTTGTAAGCAGGAAATAAAAGCGACTGTGCGTAGATCGTCGAATCGCCGTGCCCCCAGAAACCGGTAGCCGCAATTCCCGCACCCGATTCGACATAACCCGTGTCGCAGTAATGGGTGAGCTGCTGCAGGTTCATTCCATCCGGATCCATGAGCATGAATTCGGTTTTGATCGTGAGCGTATGATACGAATTCGTGTCGGCCTGGTAAGGATAAGAGCTCATGAAAAGAATTTTCGTTCCGTCAGGTGAAAACACACCGTGCTCATCCCAGATAATCGGGCTGTTCGTGAGGTTCGTTACCTGCCCGTTCGAAATGTTGATGATGTACTGGTCCTGTCCTTCTGCGTTGATGAGACCGATGTCGGAAGAAACGAGCAGGGAAACGCCGTCGGGAGAAAAATTTCCGGGCTCGATCCACCGCGCTCCTGCAGGTGTGATGTCATTTGTCGACGAGAACGAAGGCGTTCCGCTTGTTTCTGAATACTGGGAAAGACGCAGCTTCCAGTCGCCGAACACATCGACGGAAAGGTTGCTGCTGTCGAGAGCTTCCGCCCAGGCGCATTGCGTTCCCGCGGGCGTGAACGCCGGGCCGGTAAATCCGTGGATCGTCGTGGCGAGATTGTACCACGTATTTCCGTCGGGTGTGCAGGCCATGATGTCCATCCATATCCCGCTTTCGAGCAGGCCGAGGCGGATGGAATACGGGACATACAGCAGCTCGTTGTAAAATTCTTTTTCCACGCCGCAGATGATGAAATTTCCTGTCGGCGACCATTGCACCTGCATCTTGTTTCGCTGGCTCCAGGGCCGCCACAGGCTCCACGGGTTCACGAGCGAGATGCAGGTCGCCGCCGTATCACCGGTGTGACCGACGTAAACCTGGAACACGCCGGCCGTATCCGGTTTGTTGATGAGATACATGGAGCTGTCCGGCGAGTACAATGGAGCAGGATTCAGGTTGGGAAGAACGCTGATGACGTCGCAGGGGGCCTGGGCGTATATTCCTGTGAAAAGAAAACAGGAAAGCAGGAGGAACAAAAGCGCGCGGAATTTCATTGTGAAAAGATAGTGCGTTTGCCGAAAAGGAAAGCGTTTTTTGTTCCGGCGAGACATGCAGCGCACAGGAATGATCAGGTTCCGGTTGCTTTCCCATTGATGCTGACACGGACAAGGTAGCCGCCGGACGTGATATTGGCCGCGACGGCGGGATCAAGGTTAAAAGAAGTGGTGGCGCTGTCCCATACCCTGGCCCAGGAGGATAAGTTGTTACCGCGGACGTCGGTTATCCACCCGGTGATATCCGTCTTGCTCCATCCGTTCACGAGCTGGGCGAAATAATTTTCCACGCTGGTTATGTTCGATTTGCGCAGCGAAAGTAGCTTACCACTGGGAACAAGAGCAGCAGATGTGCTGATACTCATTCCACCACCCGAACCGCCGCTGAAAGCGCTGGAACCGGAAGGAAGCCCCATCGTGAAGGCCGAAACATGGGAGAAGAGTCCGCTGTTGCTGCCCAGCGGTGTTTTCTCCGTTGATTTGCTAACCGCTTCGGTGCCGACTTTTACAGGATGGTTATAGCTGCCGCCGTAATCTTTGGAATACTCCGTGCTTTTGTCGAAAGGCTGGGCTCCTACATTTTCGTATCTCGATTGTATCCTGCCATTGTGAACCGTTCCCGGAACATCGTTCAGTGACGTATCGAGGCGCGCAAAACTGAATGCAATATCTGAATCGACCGAATACAGGTTAAGTCCGTTGTCGTAATCCACCGCGATATTCTGAATATCGACTTCATACCGGTAAACATATCCTTCGCCGATCCCTTTCTTGATGTATTGCTCGACGTAATTTTTGTGCTGCCCGTTCGCTTCGTGCGTGATAGGGAACAGGTTTGCTTCATTTGCAATTCCACCGAGATTATCATTGAGCAAATGCCCTTTGATAAAGAAATAGGGACCAGATCCGGAGCCTGTTTTCTTGCGGTTGCCTTTGGAAGGAAGCTTGCCCATCAACCCGTCGTGATCACTGTCCGCATTGGCAATTGTTCCCGCCGGATGATCCTGGCTGAGTGGGTTCGCGAGCATATTTTTCCCAACGGTATACGTTCCTCCCCCGGGATGAGCGATCGTGCTCAGTGTGAGCTTTTGCGGTTGCCAGCGAACTTTTGTCTGCACCGCCCCCCCGCTTCCTTCCGATCGCATTTCGATGGCGTGACCGCCGCCCAGCACAATCTGGAATTGAGGATTTATGCGGAACATCAGAACCGCAGGATGTTTTTCCGTGTCGAGGTGATATTCTGTAATACCGTATTTTTCTGCAATGGGACTCATTTGCTGCATCAGTTCTTCCGTGTCATTGACCTGCTGAGTCAATTGCATAATTTCCTCGATTGCGAGGTGTCCCCTTTCCTGTGGCGAAAGAGGTTCGGCCCCAACTTCTTCATGGAACTCCTCATCGTGCAGTTTTTGCTCCTCGAAAAGAGCATCGAGTTCCTCGATTATTTCACCTGCGGTGTACGCTTTTCCACCGGACGTAAATGTTCTATGCAGCAGTCCGGTGACTTCGTCCATCCGGCCATATTTTTCCGCCAGGTATACGATTACGCGTAAGTCCTGCTGCAGCGACTCGTATGGTTCGATCACAACCTGGAACGCTTCAAGGTACTGTCCTTCGTTCGCCAGCTGCTGAATTTTCTCAACGATTTGGGTATCTTCTTCTGTCAGGATAGAACTCATCCGGAACCATTTTCCCTGCACTGTCTTCGTTCCTGCGGATGATGGCAAAAAAGAAGAGACGCGTTGTACGGAATTTCCCGGGCCGGTATTCATCGCCATGGCCCCCATCTTATCCGCCTCTTTTTCCAGCGAAGCATCATCATTGATGTTCACTTTTCCTTTCAGCTGCGATGTCGCCGGGAAATGTTTTTGCTGCAGGACAGAAGAAGGCCGGTTGTCGACGAGTGCGCGCGCAGAGTTTCCCCCGCCTGTTTGTTGCGCGGGATGACGGCCTGTACTTTCCTGTTTTCTGCCTGTAAAAAACTTCATGATTGAACCTGCGAAACGGAGGTGTTTTTTCTGTTTAAAGATCCTCCAGGTCTTCCTGCTGTTGTTGTTCCTGCCGTTGTTCCGGTTGCTGTTCCTGCCGTTGTTCCGGTTGCTGTTCCTGTCGTTGTTCCGGTTGCTGCTGCTCTTCACCTCCGCCATGCTGCAGGTAACGTATTACGGCGAGAAGTTGTTCCTGCGCACCAAGCGTATTCAGGATCTGTTCCTGCATTTCCGCAGGTACATATCCAACGAGCTGCTGCCCGAAATGCTGTACGGCAACGGCGAATTGCTGCGTAAATGCGAGGGCCGCTGCCGCTGTCATGCCGCCGTTTTGCAGAAGAAGTCTTGCCGCCGCGGGATTATTCCGTACGAAATGAAATTCGTCGCTGTAGGTTCCCTGCGCATTGGCCCAGGCGATCGCTCCGTGGTAATGAAGCACCATCCCTACCGCATCCACGGGGTGAGCGGGAGCTGCTATCACCGGGGCAGCCAGTGCTTCCGCTTCCTGTTGAGAAGATGATGCGGAGGAAGACTGTCTTCCGCGGGTGGATCCTCTTCCGCCGCTTCCGCGCCTGCCACGTCTTCCGCCTGTGCTGCC
>DASTSF010000106.1:0-8264 GCA_035760825.1 Bacteroidia bacterium | reverse complement strand
GGGCACTACGGAACCCATTTCTGGCCGGTGATCATCAGCGCTTCCTGCACTGTGATCCGTTTGCCGGAATTGTACGCGGCAACGAACGGCCCCGTCACTCCTTTGTTCCGGATCGTTTCGCGGTGATCACGCGCATCGTTGTAGCTGGTAAAGCTCCCGGTCGTGTATTTGTTCAGCCCGTCGATCTGTTCGGCATTTACCGCTGCAATTCCGTATGTGCTCTGGTAGTAGGAAACCGGGACCATCCGCTTCATCGCCGCGATCTGCACACTGTACGTAACGCCTTTCGATCCCTGGCTGCCGGAATTATTCCCGTTCTGCTGTCCGCTGTTCTGTGCATTGTTCTGCGCATTCCCGTTCTGTGCCTGGGCGTTGTTTTCCGAACCGGAATTGTTCGTTTTCGCATTGTTGCCGGAATTGTCCGTATTGCTGTTCTGCCCCTGATCACCGGTTGTCCCCGTATTTCCGTTGTTTCCCGAATCCTGGCTGGTGCCGGACGAATTCCCTTTGTTCCCGGAATTAGTATTCTGGTCGTTCACCACGAGCGCCGGGCTCGATTTCATATTTACCACGGAAGGCGTGATGCCGATCACCTTCGCACCGAAATTCTCGAGGTAGGCGAAATGGCCGTAAATGGTTTTCTGCCCGTCCGCATCCGGTGATGCGATGACTTTGTAACGTACGTTGAGCGTGGTCTTGGAAGGCATCTTGTACCAGTAAATGCGCACGACGCCGTTCTCGAAATGAAATTCTCCCCCGTCATTTTTATCCGGCTGCGCAAGAAAACCCGAAGGAAGAGAATCTTCCAGCTTTCCCCATCCGCCCAGGTCGTCTTTGTTGATGAGGACGTCAACAGAAAATTCGCCGGTTACATCGCCGGGCGGAACCGTGCGCACCGCGGAAACAGCGACGTCGGGTTTGGACGTGGAATCCTGTGCCTGCTTGACAAGATCTTCTTCAGAGCCGCTGCCCGAAACGTTCAGCTTGAGCGGCGTGAGCTGGATATTGTCGGGGAGATTGTTGACCGTGTGCGATATTTTGCACGGGAAAGAATAATCTCCGTTCGCGGAAGAGGGAACCACTACCTTGAAAGAAACAGTGAGATCGCTGGATGCGGGCTTCGACCAGATGAACTTCGCCGTGTTCTTTTCGAAAAAGAAAGACGATCCGTCGAGCGAGCATTTTGCCGTATCCACCGTCCATCCTTCGGGGACTTCCATCGCAAAACGGATGAAGCCGGTTTCCCCGTTGGTATGAATAACGGCTTTGACGTTCACCTTATCGCCCGGTTTTGCCGTTGAAGGAAAAGTGATGTCGGCTGACGGAGTGCCCGTCATGAATTTCAGGAAAAACGCGATCAGGAGATTTACTACGATGATCAGTGGTCGTACCATAACGTTTTTTCTTTTTTATTGATCGAAATAATAATCGATAAGGCGGTTGATGCTGTCGACGGTCCAGTTTCCCTCACCATCGAAATAATGATCGATAACCTTGTTGATCTCATCGGCGGTGATGATGCAATCGTTGTTTGCATCCGCAGGCCTGAACTCATCCGGAATGCTGCAGTTGCCGTTCGTGCCGCTGCGCTTCACGTCTTTGTCGCCCTGTGCAAGCGTAGAATCGCCCGGGTTGCTGAGGAAATTGCTTTTCTGTGCTGCGTTCAGCGAATCTTTCGCCGCCTGCGCCGCGATCTTATCGAAGTCGATCGTCACCCCGTTCGCATCGACGGTTGCGCCTTTCTTTGTACCGGGTTCTTTGTCGAGATAATCTGCAACGCCGTCACCGTCGGAATCCACGGGACATCCGTCGCCATCCACTTTTACACCTTTCGGCGTATCTGCGCATTTGTCGCTGAGGTCGGCCACGCCGTCACCGTCGGAATCTTCATTGAGGAATTGCCTGTTGCCGGCGTCATTGCTTTTGATCCGGTCGGGATTCCTCCCGAATTTGTAATACAATGAACAGCCGAACCAGAGCCAGGAATCGTTTCCACCGTCCTTTACATTATCGAGATAATCGGTGAACGTGATGTTGTAACTCACCTGCACGTTCGCGCCGAAGTTCGGGGTGAAACGGAAACGCAGCCCGGCACCGACAGGAACGGCGAATGACGTGCGTGCATAATTATTCGTGGAATCGGTGAGCTTTGTTTCGTACGTGTAGTCACGCTGCACAGTCGGTGAAAGAACTGCGCCGGGGGAATTTTCAGCAACGGAGTGAATGGAGCCGTTCGACCAGTAGTAATAGGGATTACCGTGCGCATCTTTCAGATCGCCATGCGGATCGAAAGACATCCAGTTGAAGCCGGCGGTCAGGTAAGGAGAGAGCACGGAATTTTTCGGAAGGAGAACGTCGTTATCGAGATGGATCACGCCGTTCAATCCCGCGCAGATAACCGGCGTTTCGAAATTCCGGTTGAGCGTGAGGCTTCGTTCGCTTTTGGAAAGCGTGCCGTAAAAACCGAAAAGCTCCGCGCCGAACCAATTGCCGAAACGTTGCTCGATGCCGAAACGGAAACCGCTGCGGTACGCGCCGCCGGTGTGCGTCGTTTTCCCGACGTCGCCGGAAAAATAAGTCATGCCGGCTCCCATGCTGATCAGCGGAAGCTCCTTCGGCGCCGTTTGCGCAAAGGAAAACGCAGCAAAAAATGAAGCCGGTATCAGGATAGCGCAGCTTTTACATTTCATGGGTTTTGATCCACGCGAAAATGAGACGGGTGAATCACGGCAAAGCTATCCGAAGCGAAAACGCGCTTCCGCCGGCAGTATCGTACTTACAAACAGGAATTTGTTAATGACGCTGTGTGCGAAATCGCCGGAAGCCCTGTGAATGCAGGGATTCAGTGAGGCCGGCCACACCGGGGAAAGTAATTTCGATTATCAACATCCGGTTGTTAAGAGCGGTTTTTGCGGGAGAATACAACGACGCAAAAGCTCGTGCACAAAAAGCCGCAGGCGAAAAACACGCAGCATCAGAAGTTGGGCTTCAGCATGTAGCGCGAATAGAACGCCGTGATGATCTCCACCGCTTCGTCCGCCGTATCGACGAGATGAAACAATTCAAGATCACTTTCGTTGACGTTATGTTCTTTCGCCAGCATCGTCGACCGGATCCAGTCGATGAGTCCGCCCCAGTAATCGGAACCGACAAGCACGACCGGGAAATGCGCGATCTTGGACGTCTGCACGAGTGTGAGCGATTCAAACAATTCGTCGAGCGTTCCGAACCCGCCCGGCATGGCGATGAATCCCTGCGAATATTTCAGGAAGATCGTCTTGCGCACGAAAAAGTAATCGAAGTTGATGCACTTGTCGGGATCGACGTAAATATTCGCGAACTGTTCGAACGGGAGACGGATGTTGAGTCCTACGGATTTCCCTTTTCCCTGCTTCGCACCTTTGTTGGCGGCTTCCATGATTCCCGGGCCTCCGCCGGAAATCACACCGTAACCTTCGCGGCAGAGCTTTTCAGAAATTTCTTCGGCGAGCTTGTAGTATTTATTGTCGGGTTTCGTTCGCGCCGATCCGAAAACGGAAACGCACGGACCGATCTTCTGCATTTTTTCGAAACCTTCCACAAATTCCGACATGATCTTGAATATCTGCCAGGAGTCGCCGGCTTTAATTTCGCTCCAGTCTTTTACTGCAAAGGCGCGGCGGATTTTTTCTTCGTTAGTCATAAATCAGTACTGAGTATTGAGATTTGGAGAGTGGGTGCTTTTTCGGGGGATAGTACAAATCATTTGCCATAAACGGCGCGGGCGCGGGGAGAGGACGCTTGTGTTACGAAAAACGCCGCCGGAATGTTACGCGTGAACGGGCGGATGCAGCTCTTTCGCGAGGAATTCCGCGGTGAATCCTTTTTTATTTTTCACCACCTGTTCCGGCGTTCCTTCCGCTAAAATTTCCCCGCCGCCTTTCCCGCCTTCAGGACCGAGATCGATGATGTGATCGGCCACTTTGATAATGTCCATGTTGTGCTCGATCACCAGTACCGTGTTGCCCTGGTCGGCAAGCTTGTTCAGCACTTCGAGCAGGATGCGCACGTCTTCGAAATGCAAGCCTGTCGTCGGCTCATCGAGAATATAAAGCGTGTTGCCGGTCTGTTTCCGCGCAAGTTCTGTCGCCAGCTTCACGCGCTGTGCTTCACCGCCGGAGAGCGTCGTGCTCTGCTGCCCGAGCGTGATGTAACCGAGGCCGACTTCTTTCAGCGCGCGCACACGCTGCAGGATGGACGGATGGTTTTCGAAAAATTCCACCGCCGCATCGATCGTCATGTCGAGCACGTCGCTGATGCTTTTTCCCTTGTAACGGACTTCCAGCGTTTCCCGGTTATACCGTTTTCCATTGCAGCTTTCGCACAGCACGTATACGTCGGGAAGGAAATTCATCTCGATCGTGCGCAATCCTGCGCCCTGGCAGGTTTCGCATCTTCCGCCTTTTACGTTGAAGGAAAACCGCCCGGGCTTGTATCCGCGGATTTTGGCTTCCGGCAGTTCGGCGAACAGGGAACGGATGTCGGAAAAAACATTCGTGTAGGTCGCCGGGTTCGAACGCGGCGTACGCCCGATCGGCGACTGGTCGATGTCGATCACTTTATCAATGTATTCCAGCCCGTGAATTTTCCGGAACGGAAGCGGCTTGCGTTCGCTGCGGTAAAAGTGACGACTCAGCACCGGGAAAAGCGTTTCGTTGATCAGCGAAGATTTTCCGCTGCCGCTCACACCGGTGACGCAGATGAATTTTCCCAATGGAAATTCCACCGTCACGTTCTTCAGGTTGTGTCCCGTGCATCCGTCCAGCACGATCGATTTCCCGCTGCCTTTCCTGCGTTGCGAAGGAACCGCGATCTCTTTCTTGCCGGTGATGTAATCCGCCGTTAGCGTATCGAACTTCAGCAGTTCCTCCGGCGTTCCCTGCGCCACGACATTCCCGCCGTGAACGCCTGCATGCGGACCGATGTCCACGACATGGTCGGCGGCAAGGATCATTTCTTTGTCGTGCTCCACCACGATCACCGAATTGCCGATGTCGCGCAGCTCTTTCAGCGAATGAATGAGCCGCATATTGTCGCGCTGGTGCAGCCCGATGCTCGGTTCGTCGAGAATGTACAGCACGCCCACGAGCTGCGACCCGATCTGCGTCGCCAGGCGGATGCGCTGTGCCTCACCGCCGGAAAGCGAGCGGGAACTGCGGTCGATGGAAAGATAATCGAGGCCGACGTCGAGCAGGAAGTGAAGGCGGTTGCGGATCTCTTTCAGTACTTCTTTTGCGATCGTGCGCTGCTTTTCACTGATGCGGTCTTCGAGTCCCGTGAGCCAGGTGAAAAGATCGGAAAGTCCTTCCGCGGAAAGTTCCGCAATGTTTTTTCCGTCGATGCGGAAATACAGCGCTTCCTTTTTCAGGCGCGTGCCGTTGCATTTCGGGCATTGCGCTTCGTTCATGAATTCCTGCGCCCATTTCTGCACGCCGGCCGAACCTTCCTGTTCCTGCCGCGACAAAAAGTTCACCACGCCTTCGAAAGAAAGTGCGTAGCTCGTCCCGCTGCTGAAGGAATCGCCTTTTACTTTCAGCATTTCATCGGTTCCGTAAAGAATGGCGTTGAGCGCATCTTCCGGGATGTCTTTTACCGGGTCGGATAATTTGAAACGGAATTTATCCGCCAGCGCTTCGAGCTGCTTGAAGATCCAGGAATTCCTGTATTCACCGATCGGAACGATCGCGCCCGATTTTATCGAGCGGCTGCGGTTGGGAATGATCTTGTTGATGTCGATCTCGAGAATGTGGCCGAGACCGTTGCATTTCGGGCACGCACCGTAAGGCGAGTTGAATGAAAAAAGGTTCGGCGCCGGGTCGTCGTAGGAAATTCCCGATACAGGACACATGAGGTGGCGGCTGAAATGCCGCACTTCTTCCTTGCCGGGCTCGCTCACCATCATCGTTCCTTTCCCGTGACGCAGCGCAAGCCGCACCGATTCCGCAATGCGCTGCCGGTCGTCCCCGGAAACGGCGAGACGATCGATCACAATCTCGATGTCATGCACTTTGTACCGGTCGAGCTGCACGCGGGTGGTAAGTTCGATGATCTCCCCGTCGACGCGTGCGCGCAGGAATCCCTGCTTGCGGATCTGCTCGAACAGCTCGCGGTAATGGCCCTTCCGGCCTTTCACGACCGGGGCGAGAAGAAATATTTTTTTGCCTTCGTATGAAGAAAGAATAAGATCGATGATCTGGTCGTCGGAATAGCGGATCATTTTCTCGCCCGTCACGTACGAGTAAGCGTCGGAAGCGCGGGCGTACAGGAGGCGGAGAAAATCGTAGATCTCGGTGATCGTTCCGACAGTGGAGCGCGGATTTTTGTTGACGGTTTTCTGCTCGATGGAAATCACCGGGGAAAGTCCCGTGATCTTGTCCACGTCCGGGCGTTCAAGGTCGCCGAGGAACTGCCGCGCGTAAGCGGAGAACGTTTCGATGTAGCGACGCTGCCCTTCGGCGTAGATCGTGTCAAAGGCAAGAGAAGATTTTCCGCTGCCGGAGAGCCCTGTAATGACCACCAGCTTGTTCCGCGGGAGTGACACGCTGAGGTTTTTCAGGTTGTGCACGCGCGCGCCGATGACCTCGAGTGTTTCGTTCTCGCTTTCGGCAATAGGCGGAAGGGAATTCGTTGTTTTCACGTGCAGAAAAATACGTGCAAAGGTACCGCGTTTTCCGGCTGAAAGGGGCAGGAGGGAAGCGAAAAAAGTGCAATGAAACTTTATTTTGCCGGGATCACGAGCTCTTCACCCGGACTGGGCTGATCATGCCCGTCGCGCCTGTTCCATTTCAGCAGCAGGTTCGTGTCCGTCCCGAACGCCGTTGCTATGCTTTCCCACGTATCTTTTTCTTTGACGACATAAATCCGCGGTGCGCGGAGTGTGTCGGTCACAATAATATCCGGCTTCACGGAGTCGGGAACGGAATCGTTCTTTTCGAAAGTTTCAAAGCCATAAAGATGCGCGCCTTTGGCCGGGAACTGGAAATAATAGGTTTTGTGCGCGGGATTGGTGAGCGAAGATTTCAGCAGCCAGGGATTGAGCAGCTTCAGGATCTTGTAAGTGGATCCTTTTTTCACGGCGAATGCAGCGAGATCGGAAACGGAAGAATCCACCTTCACATTATGTACGGGAATCGGCGCATACAGCTGCGAAGGTTTCAGCGAATAACCGTATGATTTCGGGCGGGTGATGATCTCCTTGAAAGCCAGCAGACGGTAAACGTACTGTGATGTTTCTTCATTGAGAAAAAGCTGGTAATAATCCGACGTTTTCTGTTTGTCGATCATTTTGTCGAGCGCACCCATTCCCATATCGTAAGAGGCGGCAGCCAGCGTCCAGCTGTGGTAATGACGATAAGCATCGAGAAAACATTTGCAGGCGGCATCGGTCGATTTTTCAATGTTGAAGCGTTCGTCGACCTCATCATTCACCTCGAGTCCGTAATACTGCGCCACCGGGATCTGCAGCTGCCAGAATCCGCCGGCTTTGGGCTGGTCGGGAGAATTGACAAGCCCGCTTTCGATGATCGCGATGTATTTGAAATCTTCGGGCACCCCGTTCTTTTTCAGGATCGGTTCGATGACGGGGAACCAGCGCGCCGCTTTTTTGTTGAGCAACATCGTCGAGGGCTGGTTGAACGCGATCAGCATCAGTTGTTTTTCCAGCTCTTCACGCACGGTAAAATCATCGAGCGGAACCGCTTCGCCGCAGAAGTTCATGTCCTTCGGCAGCGTGACGCCGTTGAATTTGTAATGGGAAAGGAACGCGTTGCGGAAGTCCGTGTCCGTCCGGTTCCCTGAAAGCGAAAGCGCTATAAGATTCAGGATAAACGCAAACGTGACAATTACAAAAAGAGCAAGAAGGTACTTGTACCATCTTGTGTACTTTTTACTCTTCCTGTTTGCTTTTCGCTTCATCTGCCGGAGCAGGGTTGCCCCTGGTTTTTGTGACGTAGAACAAAATTCCGAAAACGGCAAGAATATAACCGCCGAAGAACATTTCGTGCTTAGGCGACCAGTTGACGATTGTTCCCTGGATAACGAAGATCATCATCATGGAAACAACGGACATTCCGCAGAAGGCGATTGCCACCTGGCTGTCGGAAAGTCCCAGGTACGAAAGGTGATGCGTGGTGTGGTCTTTTCCCCCGATCCATGGCGCTTTTTTCTTCGCGAGGCGGTTGATCACCACGATGGTGGTATCGCACAGCGGGATGAGAAAACCGAGT
>DASTSF010000105.1:0-3286 GCA_035760825.1 Bacteroidia bacterium | reverse complement strand
TCTCCCCTGTTCAAAGGTGGCGGACGTGTTTTCGGACCCGAACCGCGTGATTACAAGATCCGCCTTAATAAAAAAGTAAAGGCGCTGGCGAGAAAATCTGCGCTCTCCTATAAGGCGAAAGAAAATAACATTCTCGTGCTGGAGGACCTCAGCTTTGATGCACCGAAGACGGGCATGTACAACGAAATTCTTGGCAAGCTGAATGTCGCTGACAAGAAAACGCTTCTTGTTACCGGGAACTATAACAAGAATGTTTACCTGTCGTCGCGCAACCTCGAGCGTGCAAAGGTGGTGACAGCCGCTGAGCTTACGACTTACGATATTCTGAACGCATCCAATATCCTGCTTTCGGAAAGTTCGGTATCCACAATTGAAAACCTGCTTAAGAACTAAGCCATGAACGTGCTCATCAAACCGATCATCACTGAAAAAATGTCCGCGCAGGGCGAGAAATTCTCCCGCTACGGATTCGTGGTTGATCAACGCGCAAATAAAATGCAGATCAAGAACGCCGTTGAAAAAATGTATGGCGTTACCGTTAAGACCGTCAATACGCAAAATTATATCGGCAAAGTTCGCAGCCGTTTCACGCGCAGCGGAATGCAGGTTGGTGTGGCCAACCGGCAAAAGAAAGCCGTTGTTACCCTGAAGCAGGGAGACGTAATTGACTTTTACAGCAATCTCTGATCCTTTAAACAATAGAGAGAAATGGCACTAAAAAAATTCCGTCCGCTGACTCCCGCAATGCGCCACCGCGTGATTGTTACGTCATCGGATATCACTTCCGCAACTCCTGAAAAGAGCCTTCTGCTTCCCGTCAAGAAGAGCGGGGGAAGAAACAGCTCCGGTAAAATGACGATGCGCTACATCGGTGGCGGACACAAACGCATGTTCCGTATCATTGACATGAAGCGCGACAAACACGGCATTGAAGGTGTTGTAAAGACAGTGGAGTACGATCCTAACCGCTCGGCCCGCATCGCGCTCGTGGTATACAAGGACGGTGAAAAAAGATACATCATTGCACCGAACGGCCTGAAGGTCGGGCAGAAAGTAATGTCAGGAAAGAATGCTGCTCCTGAAGTCGGGAATACGCTTTTCCTTGCTGACGTGCCGCTGGGTACGCTTGTGCACAATATTGAAATGCGTCCCGGACAGGGAGGAAAGATCGCCCGCAGCGCAGGCTCCTATGCCCAGCTCAGCGCGCGTGAAGGCCGCTTCGCGGTTCTTCGCTTGCCTTCCGGTGAAACGAGAATGGTGCTTACCACCTGCCTCGCTACGATCGGTTCTGTTTCCAATTCTGATCATAATCTCCAGAGCGACGGAAAAGCAGGACGCAAGCGCTGGCTCGGTCGTCGTCCGCGCAACCGCGGTGTAGCCATGAACCCTGTCGATCACCCGATGGGCGGTGGCGAAGGTCGTGCTTCCGGCGGTCACCCGCGTTCACGTAAGGGCCTCAAGGCGAAAGGACTTAAAACCCGTTCACTGAAAAAGGCATCGAACAGGTACATCATCGAACGCCGTAAAAAATAATTCTAAGCTGTAATACAGAGAATAAATGGCACGCTCACTGAAAAAAGGTCCGTTTGTAGACCCTAAACTCGATAAAAAGATCGTCGCGATGAACGCAGGCGGTAAGAAGCAGGCGATCAAAACGTGGTCTCGCCGTTCGATGATCACACCTGATTTTGTCGGGCATACATTCGCGGTGCATAACGGGAATAAATTCATCCCTGTTTATGTAACGGAAAATATGGTTGGACACCGCCTGGGAGAATTCGCCCCGACGCGGACCTTCCGTGGTCACTCAGGAAACAAAGACAAGGCTTCCACCTGATAACAAGAAAAAGACTAAACAATGGCACGTAGAAAAGAACACGTTGCAAACGCGCGTAAAGAGGAGATGAAGACGACCTATATCGCCCGTCTTCGTAATGTTCCTACTTCTCCCCGGAAAATGCGTCTCTGTGCTGATCTCATTCGTGGAAAAGAAGTTTTCAAAGCACTGAATATTCTCCGCTTTACGAATAAAGCTCCTGCAGAGCGCCTGGAAAAACTGCTGAGGTCGGCTATTTCGAATTACGAAAAGAAATCCGGAAATACGGCCCAGGCTGACGAGCTTTTTGTAAAGACGATCATGGTCGACGGGGCAACAATTTTAAAGCGTATTTCTGCCGCGCCGCAGGGCCGCGCGCACAGGATCCACAAGCGCTCCAACCATGTGACGCTTGTTATTGACGAAATTTCCAATAAAGCATAACGGTCACAACGAAAGAAAAGAATGGGACAAAAAGCAAATCCTATCGGCAACAGGCTCGGAATCATCCGCGGCTGGGAATCCAACTGGTACGGCGGAAAGAATTATTCCGACAAGCTGGTCGAGGATGAAAAAATCCGCAATTACCTGAAGGCCCGCCTCGCCAAAGGAAGCATTTCAAAAATTGTGATCGAGCGCACAATGAAGCTTATCACCGTAACTATCCATACAGCCCGTCCGGGGATCATCATCGGAAAGGGAGGTAAGGAAGTGGATAAGCTGAAAGAAGAGATCAAGAAGCTGACAAAGAAGGAAGTGCAGATCAATATTTTTGAGATCAAGCGTCCCGAACTCGATGCCCGTCTCGTGGCAGACAGCATTGCCCGCCAGATCGAAGGTCGTATTTCTTTCCGTCGTGCAATCAAGATGTCAATCGCTTCTACCATGCGTATGGGAGCTGAAGGCATCAAGGTAAAATGTTCCGGCCGGCTCGCCGGAGCGGAAATCGCAAGGGTGGAAGGCTATATGGAGGGACGCGTTCCGCTGCATACTCTGAGAGCTGACGTTGACTACGCAGTGGCGGAAGCACACACTTCATACGGACGTATCGGTGTGAAAGTGTGGATTTGCAAAGGTGAACTTTACGGAAAGCGTGATCTTTCCCCGAATTCTGCCAATGCGGTCAGGGAGAAAAAATCCGGTCCGAACCAGGGCGGCGGCGCAAGAGGCGGACGTCAGCGCAGAGGCGGACGTAAAGAAACCGGAAATCAGGGATAACCGAAAACGGCCAACCGATTAATAACAGAAGGTCATGTTACAACCAAAAAGAACGAAATTCCGTAAGCAGCACAAGATGAAGATCAAGGGTAAAGCTACCCGCGGTCACCAGATTTCATTTGGCTCTTTCGCAATCAAAACACTTGAAGAATGCTGGATCACTGCCAAGCAGATCGAGGCGGCCCGTGTTGCAATGACACGTTACCTCAAGCGCGAAGGACAGGTGTGGATCCGTATTTTCCCGGATAAGCC
>DASTSF010000104.1:0-6327 GCA_035760825.1 Bacteroidia bacterium | reverse complement strand
CTGCTTATCCGTTTCGTTTTTGTCGCACAGGATTCCATCGGATCCTTCCAGCTCGTACGCATGGCTATTATCGGTAACGGGATCATCGGTCTTGTACAGACGGTCGCCTATATCCTGTCCATCATTTTCTTCATTATGTGGTTCCGCCGCGCCTATAATAATCTTCACCTCATGGGATCGCAATTCCTGACGTTCAGCGAAGGCTGGGCTGCGGGGGCATGGTTCGTGCCCTTTATGAACCTCGTTCGCCCGTTCAGGATCATGCGCGAGATCTGGAACGAAACGCAAATGCTGGGAAGAAACCCGTCGGAATTATTCACGGTGGAAGAACCCGATATCACCGCCTGGTGGTGGGGTACCTGGCTGGGCGGGAATATCGTTTCCAGCATTCATCCGAACGGAAGCAGCATGCTCGATCCCGGTTATGACGCTTCCGATTCGATCCGCATAATCATTTCATTCGCCCTGCTGATCATTTCCGGCCTCATTCTCGTCCGCATCATCCGTAAAATTTCCGCGTGGGAAGATGAGCTCATGATCCGTTACAACAACCATGAGGCACTGCGTCAACAGCGGGCGTACACGGAAAAGTCGCAGCAAAACCCTTACGGGCAGCAACCGCCGCAGGTATGATCTTCGTTCACTGCAAAACAAAAAAGGCGCCTTATCAGCGCCTTTCGTTCTTGTATGAAAACGGATTATTTGTGCGTCTTTTCGCTCGAAACCGTAAGCTTCTTGCGTCCGCGCTTACGACGTGCAGCCAGCACACGGCGGCCGTTTGCAGTTGACATGCGCTCACGGAACCCGTGCTTGTTTTTTCTCTTGCGCTTCGAAGGCTGGAATGTACGTTTCATCGCTTTACTGTTTGAATTGGGACTGCAAAGATAAAGATATTGGCTTTTCATGCAAATCAACCTTGAAATGAATTTAAATGGCTGATGATCAGAACCTTTAATACAACCTGCCCCGCCCCGGGTAAAATAAATCCGGGTGCTGCGCGACTTTTCACAGGGACATTAACCCGGAACGCCTTTCGTTTTTGGGTAATTTTGCGCTCTAATTTCTAACTGAAGCAGACGTATGGCAGGACCGAGACGAGGACTGAGAACCGAACCCAAAGACACCGACATGCCCAAGGCACGGGTTTCGCGCGAAAGCCTGAAACGCTCGGCACGGCTTTTCTCTTACATGAAGGGACATCGCTGGAAATTTGCGCTGGGACTCGTTTTCCTCGGGCTCACCGCAACCACGGCGCTCATCTTCCCGCGGATGATGGGCGAACTCATGGGCATTATCGGCGGAACGTCGGGAACGGGGAGCCTTCCTTCCATGGACAAGCTCACGCACCCGGACAACTCATTCCTTTCCGCTGATGTAAAAGCACGTCTCATCCATGCCGCGAACACCGTGGGCATGCAGCTCATCATCCTTTTTTCGCTGCAGTCCGTTTTTTCATTCTTCCGCGTATACATGTTCTCGCAGGCGACGGAAAATATGCTCGCCCGGCTGCGCCAGGATGTTTTCTCACGCACGCTGCGCACGTCCATGACGTTCTTCTCGAGAAACCAGGCGGCGGAGCTCAGCAGCCGCATCAGCAACGACATTTCGCAGATCGGTGAAACAATGACCACCGGCGTGGCGGAATTTCTACGCCAGTTCATCATTATCGTCGGCGGTATCACGATCATCTGCTTCATCAGCTGGAAGCTGGCGCTCGTAATGCTCGCCATTGTTCCGCCGGTCGCATTCGTCACCGTGTTTTTCGGAAGAAGGATCCGGAAACACTCCCGCCTTGTGCAGGATAAAATTGCCGAATCGAACGTGATCGTCACCGAAAGCTTCCAGGGTATCACGAACGTAAAATCATTCACGAACGAAGGTTACGAGATCGGGCGTTACACGAAAAGCACGAAAGAGATCGTGCAGCAGGCGATCCGTTACGCCATCTCGCGCGGATCATTTTTCTCGTTCATCATTTTCTGCCTTTTCGGTTCGATGATGCTGATGGTTTGGTTCGGCGTGCGAATGACGGTCCTCGATGAGCTCACGGCCGGGCAAATGCTTTCCTTCCTTTTCTACACCGTTTTCATTTCGGCTTCCTTCGGCGGAATTTCCGAACAGTATGCACAGGTGCAGCGCGCCATGGGCGCTTCCGACCGTGTGTTCGAAATACTCGCTGAGGAAACGGAAAAGGTAAAAACGGACGACGAGCGGAAACGCAACGTGCTTCGCCTCCGCGGAGAAGTGGAATTCATTCACACGGAATTTTCTTACCCGACGCGAAAAGAGTTTCCCGTGCTGCGCGACATCAGCTTCCGGGCGAATCCCGGCGAAACGATCGCCATTGTCGGTCCTTCCGGTTCAGGCAAATCTACCATTGCGCAGATGCTGCTGCGTTTTTACGATCCGGACAAAGGACAGATCTTATTTGACGGGAAAGAAGCCGGCACGTACGATCTCACCGAACTGCGCGAGAACATGGCCATCGTTCCGCAGGACGTCATTCTCTTCGGCGGAACGATCCGTGAGAATATCGTGTACGGAAAACCCGGCGCGACGGAGAACGAAATCCGCGAAGCGGCCCTGAAAGCCAATGCGCTTTCCTTCATTGAAAGCTTCCCTGATAAATTTGAAACGAAAGTCGGCGACCGCGGCATACAGCTTTCCGGCGGACAGCGCCAGCGTATCGCCATCGCACGCGCGGTGCTGAAAGATCCTTCCATCCTCATCCTCGACGAAGCCACCAGCTCCCTCGATTCCGAAAGCGAACGCGTGGTGCAGGAAGCGCTCGACAAGCTGATGGTGGGAAGAACTTCATTCGTGATCGCGCACCGCCTCTCGACGATCCGTGACGCCGACCGCATCATCGTCATCGAAAAAGGGAACGTGGTGGAAGCCGGCACGCACGAAGAGCTTATGGCAATCGAGAACGGGCTTTACCGCAGCCTCAACCGCCTGCAGTTCCAGGGACACGAAGTGATGTGAGCATTTCCGTTCCGGATTCCGGATGCAACGCAAACGCTGAACTCCGGGCCTTTGGGGTCGATCCACGGCTGCGCGAGCATTGCGGCAATTTCACGCACAGGCGCCCGGTAACCGTGCACGGGGAGATCATCCGGCGTAACCGGGTGCCGGTCCGGTAATCGTAACAGTAATTGAATTGAGAAACTTCTTCCTGTCCTGCGGGCTGACATTTTCCTTCACCCTGCCGGCACGTAGATCACTTTCTTCGTTTCGAAATAATCCTCGCTGAAAAAGTCGCTGACAGGATATTCCACGATCTTTTTGCGAACGCTGTAAAATTCATCTTTAAGGTCGCCGCCTTTCAACAACAGCCACCCGTTCGGCAGTGCGTTCTGCTGTTTCTTTTTGAGCAGCTTTGCCGTCCACCGGTGAAGGTCGCTCCACTGCGCGACAGCGCGCGAAGTGATAAAGTCGTACTGCATCCCCAGCTCTTCCGCCCGCACCTGCTGCGCGGTGACGTTCTTCAGGTCGAGCGCATGCGCGACCTCGTTCACCACTTTTATTTTTTTCCCGATGGAATCGACGAGATGGAATTTCACTTCCGGGAAAAAGATCGCGAGCGGGATGCCGGGAAACCCGCCGCCCGTTCCTGCGTCGAGAACTTCCGTACCTGCCTTGAAACGGATTACCTTCGCGATCGCCAGGCTGTGCAGCACGTGATGCAGGTAAAACTGCTCCATGTCCTTCCGCGAAATGACGTTGATCTGCGCATTCCAGTGCTCGTACAATTCACCCAGCATGGAAAATTTCGCCTGCTGGTTGGTGGAGAGATCGGTAAAATAACGGGAGACGGCTGTCAACGTACCCGTGTGCTGGTTGGCCAATGTCATGATCGGATAATTTGAGGACAAGGATGTGTCAGCACATCAGATCTTGCCCTGGGTGTTTTTCAGCACGTTGAAGAGGAATTCCCGTGCACGGAACAGTTGCGCTTTCACCGTTCCCAAAGGCAGTTCAAGCTGCTCGGCGATCTCCTCGTACGACAGCTCCTGGAAATACCGCATCTCGATAAGCGTGCGGTAGCGCGGCTTCAGTTTTTCAACGAGCTCGCGCAGAAGAATAACCTTCTGCTTTTTGATAATGTGCTCTTCGGGATCGGGTGTTTCGGAACGAAGGTCGAGCACCATTTCCCCGCCTTCGTCATCTTCCATCGGCTGGTCGATCGAGAACGTATTCTTGCGCTTGCGGCGGATAAAGTCGATGCAGTTGTTTGTCGCAATGCGGAACAGCCAGGTGCTGAAGGCGAAGTTCGGCGTATACTGCGAAAGGCGCTTGAACGCTTTTCCGAACGCCTCGATCGTGAGATCCTCCGCATCGTCCTTGTTGTTCACCATCTTCAGCAGCATGTAATAAACGGAATCACGGTAACGTCCCATCAGCTCGGCAAACGCTTTCTGGTCGGCATCTTCCAGCGCACGCTTCACCAGCCTGTAATCGTACAGGGCTTTTTCCGACAGGTTTTCGTTTTCGTTCAGTTCCATCTGTTCTTCCGCTGGAAAATTCTGGAGACAGTTATCACAGGGTAAAAAAGAAGGAAAAATAGCTCAAACAAAGGCGCGAGCACCAGGAGGTCCCGCTCTTCCATCTTTTTCATCGAGGAATTAAAGATAAGCATTTGAACGCAGAAGCGGATCAAAAATGCGCCGCACACCGCGTAGATGTTAAAACGTAAAACCAGCGCCGTGATGAACGCGGCGAAGAACAGCCACTGGCTCATCACGTACAGGCCGAGCAGGAAACGGTGTGAAAAACGGTAACGCTTTCCTGTTTCGAGGTGCCGTTTTTTCTGGTACCACCAGTCGCGGAACTTTTTTTTCGCGGGCGAATAGCAGAACGTTTCCTTCCCCAGCTCCACGCTCACATTCGAACGCGTGGCCGCCTCGTTCACGAAAAGATCGTCGTCACCGGAACGGATGTGGTAATGCGACGCGAAACCTTTCACGCTGTAAAAAAGTTTTTTGGTGTACGCGAGGTTTCTTCCCACGCCCATGTACGTCACGCGCGCAAGCGCGTAAGAAAGATATTGCAGCCCGATGAAGAACGAATCGAAACGGATGAGCTTGCTGAGAAATCCTTTCCCGCGTTCGTACGGTCCGTAACCGATGACGATCTCCTTCCCGCCGTGAAAATGTCCCGCCATGCTTTTCAGCCATTGATCGGTGGCCGGACGGCAATCGGCGTCGGTGAGAACAAGATGCTCGTGCTTCGCTCCTTTGATGCCCATCATCACCGCCACTTTTTTCCCGTGCTGGTAGTATTCGTCTTCTTTTATGGTAACGACCTTCAGCTTCGCATTCTTCTTCGCGAACTCTTCGAGAATGTCGCCGGTGTTGTCGTACGAGCAATCATTAACGACGACGACTTCGAAATCAGAATAATCCTGGGCCAGCACGAGCGGCAGGTAGCTGACGAGGTTGTCATCTTCATTCCGGGCGCAGATGACGACGGAAACAGGCGGAAGTTCCCCGGCGGGTTTTTCTTTTTTCCTGTACGTCGCAACGCGGAGAAAAAAATAAAAATGGTAGAACAGCTGCACCAGCACGGCGAACGCGAGCACCCAGAATGCGATCATGCCGGGCGAAAGGGTAGTGAATTGCTGAAGCGTCATGCCGGAAACAAATGTAAACCTGTGCTTCCGGAGGCATTTTAAGAATGGGTCAAGGTATTCAACAAAGTAATTAACATTCCGCGATGCATTTTGCCCTGACAACGCGATCCTCCGCGATTGAAGGCGAAGCCGTACTTTTGCCCCGGTGAAATTCGAGATCATTCATCCGGACGACAAAAGCAACGCAAGAGCGGGAAAGATCACCACGGCACACGGCGAAATCGAAACGCCGATCTTCATGCCCGTGGGAACAGCAGGAACGGTGAAAGCGATCCACATGCGCGAGCTGGAAAATGACATCGGCGCGCAGATCATTCTCGGGAACACCTACCATCTTTTTCTCCGCCCGGGTCTTGATGTTCTTGAACACGCGGGCGGGCTGCACAAATTCAACGGCTGGAACCGGTCCATTCTCACCGACAGCGGCGGCTTCCAGGTGTATTCGCTTTCGCACCGCCGCAAGCTCACGGAAGACGGTGTTCATTTTTCCAGTCATATCGACGGGTCGAAGCACCTCTTCACGCCTGAAAACGTGATGGACATTCAGCGCACGATCGGCGCGGATATCATTATGGCGTTCGATGAATGCACCGCGTATCCCTGCGAATATGCGGATGCGAAAAAGTCGATGGAGATGACGCACCGCTGGCTGAAACGCTGCACCGCACGCTTCGATTCCACGGAAAGCAAATATG
>DASTSF010000103.1:0-6274 GCA_035760825.1 Bacteroidia bacterium | reverse complement strand
GGTATTCTGCTTCAAAGCCTGGCGCACGTTTTCATGCAGCGCCTGCAGGATCATGGCGGGGTCGTCGATCTTTTTCTCAAGCACGATCTGGTTCAGCATCGTGTTGCCGATCATGCTCATGAACGCGCCCGGAACGCCGTGACCTGTGCAGTCCACGCAGGCAATGAATGATTTTCCGTCGCGGTGGGCGAACCAGTAGAAATCGCCGCTGACGATATCGCGCGGGTGGAAGAGCACGAAAGAATCGCGCAGGTATTTTGAAAATTCGGACTGTTGCGGAAGGATCGCCTGCTGGATGCGTTCGGCGTAACGAATACTGTCCTGTATGTCGGTGTACGCGGTTTCGAGCTCGCTCTTCTGGATCTCGATCTGCTGTTTTTGCTGAACCACTTCCGCCGTTCTTTCTCCCACGATCTTTTCCAGCTTTTCCTTTTGCTTCCGCAGACGTCGTGCACTCAGCCGTACCGATCCGAAGAAAAGGCCGGCGAAAGAAAGCACATACAGGGAATAAGCCCAGGTTGTCCGGTACCACGGCGCCAGGATCGTAAAATGATATTCGGCCACACGGCTGACATCACCGAAAATATTCCGCGCCTTTACACGGAAAACATAATCGCCTTCGCCCAGGTTGTTGTACTGTATTTCTGTTTTGCCGGTCCATTCCGACCAGCTGGTGTCATAACCGGAAAGCTGGTAGGAAAATTCGGTTTCCTGCCCGTGATTGTAAAACGGCGCTGCGAACGCAAATACGAAACGGTTGTTCCGGAACGGAATTTTATCCGTGCACGAAAGCTGGTCCGCGCCGGGTCCCGTGTACCGGGCTGAATCGCCGATTATCGCCCGTGATATCAGCGCGGTGAACGAAGCGGAAGAAGAAACAGGCGTTTTCGTGTTGTAGCAGATCATTGCATCCGTTCCGCAGAACCACAGCTCTCCGTTACCGGCCGGGTAAACCGATGAAATATCATCTCCGACAGCATCCGAGATATACGTAATGTACGATCTCATCTCGTTGCCCGCCTGCCACGCCACGCGCATGGTGTGACTTCCGGGTAATGAAGTGAAGAGACCCGTGACATCCGTTTCCGTGTTTTTTCCCGGACTCGCAGGCGGAAAATGAAAATTGTAAAGATCATCGGCGAGACCGAAGCAGAGGCCTTTTCCTCCGTCATCGAGGTGAGGAATGTAACGCAGCGCCATGTATTCACCCCAGAAGTAAACGCTGTCGCCCCAGTTGAACGGAAAAATGTTATACGGGCAGATGAAGTTGCTGTCCGGAACGAATGTCCGCATGCTGATGAGGGAATCCGAAGCATCGAAACGTATGCGGCAGATCTCTTTCATTCGCGTGGTTGCCCATACTTCACGTTCACCGGGTTTGCCCGGCACGTCGGCCAGGTCGGAGGTGTTGATGAACTCGCGGCTGTCGTATTCGAAATAACGCTGCTGCTGCCAGTTGCCGGCCGCATCTTTCTTCAGGTAATGCAGGCCGTTTTTTTCGGCGACGAGGATTTCCGTGGATCCATAGGCGGAAATATCATTTGCATAAGCATTCGTCAGGTAAATCACCTTATCGTCCTTTACCTGGAGAAGTCCTTCCGAAGTAGCCGCCAGCAGGTCGTTTCCCACAACGCGCATGCGCCACACTTCGGTTTTGCGCATCCGGACCAGGCGGAAAGAACGTTTGCCCGGAATACCCGATGGAACTTCGCGGTAGATCCCCGTGTTGGTGCCTATGTAGAGAATGCCGTTCAGCGAGCACGCGCAGTTGAACACGCCGTCGAAGCCTGCTGCTTTCCCGTAGTAACGGTCGGGAGCGCCATAGGAAATGCAGGTGATGCCGTTCATCGTGCACAGCCAAAGATTGTTTTCCTTGTCGGTGAATGCGTCGGCTACCGACTGCTCGGCGAGTCCATCGCGCACGGTGAGCTGCTCTTTCAGCCGGAGGTTCCTGTTGTAGAATGCGATCCCGGTGCGCGAATTGACGCAAAGAACGGAGTCGCCCATCCATCGCCCGCCGAGAATGCCGGCGTTGAGAAGGAACGAATCCGTGCTGACAGGTCGCGGGGAAAAATAATTCCGGGGATTGCGTTCGTCCATGGTGTAAATTCCTTCTTCGCCCGTCAGGAGAATTTTCATCCCGTCGTTCCATTTGAGAATGCCGGTGAGCGGCAGGGACGAAAACAATTCTCCGCCCGGGAGAAGGTGAAGCGAATCGCCCTGCACTTCCGAAAGACCGATCTCCCTGTGCTTGATGAAAAGGCGCCCGTCGACGCAGAACGAAAGCGCAAAGGATGTTCGTGCACGGATGACGGTGAATTTCCCGTTGCGGTAAATGAAAATGCTTTTTTCAGTCTGGAAAACGATGCCGCCTTTCCAGAGGAACGTTCGCCACACATCGGCGAACACACGGTCCGCTTCCGGGATCTTGTCGAGCAGCGAGATGAATTTCATGCGCCCGTCAGGACCCGTGCTCATGAAACCGAAATCGCCGACTGTACCGACGTAAATAATATTGGAGGTGGTGTCGATCACCATGCTGCGCACGGCGACTCCTGAACGCACGGGCGTTTTTTCCCAGCTCTGCCCGTTGAAAGAAATGATACTTCCGCTTGTGCCGAAATGGAGAATGCCGAGACGATCCTGCACGCCGCACCACACCTGGTTGAAGCCGTTGTAGTCTTTCGGGGAATAATTATGAATGAGGTAACCGGATTCCTGCGCGGCCACCGGGCGAATGAAAAAACATCCGCATAAAAACAAAAGTGCCCTGAGCCTGTTTTTCATTTCAGCTGTTGCAGCGCCTGTTCGATGTCGGTGATGATATCGGTGATGTGCTCGAGCCCCGCGGAAACGCGAACGAGCCCGGGCGTAATTCCCACGGCAAGACGTTCCGCTTCGGAAAGCTTCGCGTGCGTGGTGGAGGCGGGATGCGTGATCGTCGTGCGCGTGTCGCCGAGATTCGCGGTGAGCGAGCACATTTTTATTTTATCCAGGAATTTTCTTCCGGCTTCGAGCCCGCCTTTCAGCTCGAACGTCACCACGCCTCCGCCTGCGCTCATCTGCTTCCGCGCAATCTCGTAGTGCGGGTGCGAAAGCAGGAACGGGTATTTTACCATTGAAACTTCCGGGTGATGCTGCAGCAGGCCCGCCAGCTTCTGCGCATTCTGGCAATGACGCTCCATGCGCACGTGGAGCGTTTCGAGGCTTTTTGAAAGCACCCACGCATTGAACGGTGAAAGCGCCGGACCTGTGCTGCGGCAGAGAAGATAAATTTCCCTGATCAGCTCTTTTTTCCCGAGCACCGCTCCGCCAAGCACGCGTCCCTGCCCGTCGATGAATTTCGTGGCGGAATGCGTGATGAGATGCGCACCGTATTTCGCCGGCTGCTGGAGAACGGGCGTTGCAAAACAGTTGTCGACGTTGAGCAGTACGTTGTGCTTCGCGGCCAGCTTGCCGAGCCATTCGAGATCGACGATGTCAAGCCCGGGGTTAGTTGGCGTTTCCACGAAGATCATTTTCGTTTCCGGCTTTATCAGCGCCTCCCATGTTCCGGGTTTCGTGATGTCGGCATACGAATAGCCGATGCCCCATTTCGGAAGATATTTCGTGATCACGGTATGCGTCGATCCGAAAATGGAGCTGCACGCAAGCAGGTGATCGCCGCTTTTCAGGAAAGCGAGAAATGAAGCGAACACCGCCGACATTCCCGATGCCGTGGCGAAACCATCTTCTGTTCCTTCGAGCGCGCAGAGCTTCTGCACGAATTCGGTCACGTTGGGATTCGTAAAACGGCTGTAAATATTGTCATCATTCTCGTCGGCGAACGTGGCGCGCATGTGTTCCGCATCGTCGAACACGAAGCTCGAGGTAAGGTACATCGGAACGGAATGTTCGTGTTCCTGCGTTCGTTCGTTCTGGATGCGTATGGCGGACGTTTCGGGTTTCATGACGCGTGCTCGGTTTTCGGTTACGGGTTGCCGGTTTTACGATTCTGAACGGATGAAAAAACAGGAAACCGGGGATTGCTTAAAGATTCTGGCCGTTGAGAATGACGTCGTACGTGATCACCGCACCCGCCGCTTCCAGCGTTTTCGCCACGGAACAGTATTTTTCCATCGAAAGCTGCACGGCGCGTTTTGCTTTTTCGGGATCGATGTTCCCGTTCAGCCTGAAGATGGCATGAACTGTTTTCCACAATGCAGGCTCTTTTCCTTTTTCGCGCTCACCGTCGACGTCGATATCGAACCCGGAGATTTCCTGCTTCTGCTTGTTCAGGATGGAAATGATGTCGATCGCGCTGCATCCGCCCATAGCCATGAGCAGGGATTGCATCGGGCGAACACCGAGATTCTGTCCGCCATGATCTGCGGTGCTGTCGAGCTGCATGGTAACGCCGTCTTCATTCTTTGCTTCGAAATGGAAAGCGTTATTAAGCCTGTGTAAAGTGACTTTCATCTTTTTTCTGTGAGCATCAAAGATAAGGAAAGCGCCTTTCCCGAATGGAAAACGGTCCTGCACAAAACCGGGGGAATATTTTCCCGTCTCTCAAATTGGACTACTTTTGCGGGACAAAACCTAAACTCTATTCACCATGAAAAATGTAATTGGCGTTTTCGCCGCATCCCTCCTGCTTATTCTTTCGTCCTGCGGAGGAAAACCTGCAAATCCGCTCGTTGGAAAATGGAAATTCGAAAAAATGGAAATGGCTAAAACGGACATGACCAGCAACATGCGGAAAAGCATGGATACGATGATGAAGGATTCCGGCATGGCCGACGCGATGGATACAATGGCCAAAAGCATGAATGAAATGGGCAATGCCATGGGCGACCTGGGTGCAGGTCTCGCCAGCGCTTTCATGACTGGTTCTACGTATGAATTCGAGAACGACGGAACGCTCGAGATCAGCGTGCTTTTCACGACGTCCAAAGGAAAATATACGCTTTCGTCCGACAATAAATCGCTGACGATGACGAGCGACGGGAAAGACCAGCAGTTCACCGTGACCAAGTGTGACGATCAGAACCTCGACCTGACGACAGCGGATAACATGGTGTGGCATTTCACCAAAGACAAATAATCAGTTACGGTTTCAGTAGCTTTGACCCGCGGCCGTAACAGCTGCGGGTTTTTTTATGAGCATCGGAAAATTCATTTACGACAAAACGTTCGCGACGGAAAGCGGCAAAACGCTCCCGTTGCTGGAGATCGCTTACTGCACCTACGGAAAATTCGTTCCGGGGAAAAGCAAAGTGGTATGGGTGTGCCATGCGCTCACCGCCAGCGCCGACTGCGTTTCCTGGTGGCCCGGTCTTATCGGGAATGGAAAAGCGATCGATCCGGATGAATATTTCATCGTCTGCGCGAACATTCCTTCTTCCTGCTACGGCAGCACGGGACCGCTGAGCGTCAATCCGGCAACAGGAAATCCGTGGTACGGCGACTTCCCCGTTTTTTCCATCCGCGATATAGTAACCGCGCTTATTATCTTACGAAAGCACCTCGGGATCGGCGCGATCCACCTGCTCATCGGCGGATCGATGGGCGGTTACCAGTGCCTCGAATGGGCGCTCATGGAAAAGGACGTTGTGGAGAACCTGTGTCTTGTCGCTACCGGTGCGCGGGAAAGCGCGTGGGGAATTGCGATTCATACTGCGCAGCGTCTCGCCATTGAAGCGGATCCTACGTTCGGCGAAAGAAAAAATTACGCCGGCATCAGCGGGCTTCGCGCGGCGCGTGCAATGGGAATGGTCACCTACCGCAGTTACTCCGCGTACGTTCACACGCAGACGGATGAAGATCACCGCACAGACGATTTCAAAGCGGAATCGTATATCCGCTACCAGGGTGAAAAGCTGGTGAAGCGGTTCAATGCCTATTCCTACTGGCTGCTGACGAAAACAATGGATACGCACAACGTGGCGCGCGGTCGCGGGAAAATGGAAGATGTGCTGAAAACAGTGAAGGCGAAAACGCTGTGCATCGGCATCAGCAGCGATTTCCTTTGCCCTGTTCCCGAGCAGAAATTTATGGCGGCGCATATTCCCGGCGCGAAGTTCGAAGAGATCGATTCACCGTTCGGTCATGATGGCTTCCTGGTGGAGGGAAAAAAGATCGGGGAGATCGTCACCGGATTTCTGCGCGCATGACACTTTACGACAGGATCGGCACGGGTTACAACCTCACGCGGCAGGCGGATCCCTATCTCGCCGGGAGGATCTTTGCGCATCTTGCCCCGCACGCGGATGGAATTTATCTCGACATCGGTTGC
>DASTSF010000102.1:0-3062 GCA_035760825.1 Bacteroidia bacterium | reverse complement strand
CTTCATGTTCAACGACAGCGTGGATCATTACAAGAACTCGGTCGACCTTTCCTGGAAATCGGTTGGTTTCGGGAGCAACTTCCAGGTGATCCCCGGCGGATCGAACACGATCATCAAGGGAAATTTCGCGTATTCCAGGTACGGCATCGGGATGTCGGAAGATTACACCAACCGCCGCCACAGCGAGGTGGACGGTTTCAACATGGGCCTGAACTTTACGTATTTCCAGCGCAAGAACGTGGTCAATTACGGTCTCGAAATCCTCGGCTTCAAAACAGACTTCGATTTCATAAACCCGGTGAACAGGGAAATATCCCAGATCGACAACACCACGGAATTCGCCGCGTATTTCAAATACAAATGGATTTCGAAGAACATGGCGAAAGATTCGCTGGCCAACCATACGCTTGTGGTGGAACCCGGTTTCCGTTTCCAGTATTACGCTTCCCTGAACAATGCTTCACCCGAACCGCGCCTTACATTCAAGTATAATGTCAGCAACCACTTCCGGATCAAAGGCGCAACGGGAATGTATTCGCAGAACCTCCTCAGCGCTGTTTCCGACCGTGACGTGGTGAACCTGTTCTACGGGTTCCTTTCCGGATCGGATAACATTCCCACGCAGTTCACCGACCAGAACGGGAACACGTACCAGATCACGTCCAAGCTGCAGAAAGCGAATCATTACATTTTCGGGTTCGAATACGATCCCATCGATACGATCGAAAAATGGGGAAATCTCGAATTCACGCTGGAAGGTTACCTCAAAGATTTCCGCCAGCTGACCAACCTCAACCGCAACAAGCTGTACGACGATACGCCGGCCAACTCCGACAAGCCGGATTACGAGAAGAAAGACTTCATCGTGGAAACCGGGAAAGCTTATGGCGTTGATTTCCTTGCGAAATACGAATACCGCGATTTCTATTTCTGGGGCGTTTATTCGCTCGGCTATGTGACGCGCTGGGACGGAACGGAGCTTTATGAACCCAACTTCGACCGCCGCCACAACATCAACATCGTTTCCACCTATGATTTCGGAAAACGCATTTCGAAGCTCGACAGCACAACCGGCAAATGGGTGAAAACAGAATACCGCAAAAAGAACTGGCAGGTTTCCATCCGCTGGAATTTCGGCTCAGGCTTCCCGTTCACGCCTACGCAGGGCTTTTTCGAGAACATCACGTTCAGCACCATCACCCAGAATTACACCACGCAGAACGGATCGCTGGGCATCATGTACGGAGACCTCAACTCCAAGCGTCTTCCCACGTATCACCGTCTTGACGTTACCATCAAAAGAACGTGGGAATTCAGCGACATCTCCACGCTGGAAGTCGCGCTGAGCGCAACCAACATTTACGACCGGGAAAACATCTTCTATATCAACCGGGTGACGCAGCAGCGCGTGAACCAGCTCCCCATCATGCCCAGCCTGAGCATGAACTGGTCGTTCTGAGTTCCTGTTTTTCAGTGATTTGTAATTGCTGAAAAAAGTGTTGAACAAACTGTTAACGCCGTTTAAGCAAGTGGACGGAGTTCCGTACCTTTGTTTCCCGGTTACCGTTCAATTCCTCTTCTTATGTCAGCCACTAAATACGTCTTCGTAACCGGGGGTGTGTCCTCTTCATTGGGAAAGGGCATCGTTTCCGCGTCACTTGCCAAGCTTTTGCAGGCGAGGGGATATTCCGTCACCATACAAAAGCTCGATCCTTACATCAACGTGGACCCCGGGACATTGAACCCATACGAGCACGGTGAATGTTATGTGACTGACGACGGGGCGGAAACCGATCTCGACCTGGGCCATTACGAGCGTTTTCTCAACGCACCCACTTCCCAGGCGAACAACGTCACTACGGGAAGGATCTACAAGACCGTTATTGAAAAGGAACGCAGGGGCGATTATCTCGGGAAAACCGTGCAGATCATCCCGCACATTACCGACGAAATAAAACACCGCATACGGCTCCTTGGAAATACAGGACAATACCAGGTCATTATCACCGAGATCGGCGGCACCGTGGGCGACATCGAATCACTTCCCTACATCGAAGCGGTTCGCCAGCTGCGCTGGGAAATGCCGAAAGACGTACTCGTGGTGCACCTCACGCTGGTGCCTTACCTCTCCGCTTCCGGGGAGCTGAAAACAAAACCGACGCAGCATTCCGTAAAGCTGCTCCAGGAATACGGCGTTACGGCCGATGTGCTGGTGTGCCGTACCGAACATCCGCTGAACGACGACCTGAAACGCAAAGTAGCGCTGTTCTGCAACGTCGACAATAATGCGGTCATCGAAGCGATGGATGCGAAAAGCATTTACGAGGTTCCGCTGCTGATGGAAAAAGAAAAGCTGGATGTCGTGGTGCTGCAGAAGCTGGGACTTTCCTCGGAAAAAGAACCCGACATGGCGCGCTGGAAGGATTTTCTCGGCAAGCTGTACCACCCTGCTTCCGAAGTACAGATCGGGCTTATCGGGAAATACATCGAGCTGAAAGATTCCTATAAATCCATTGCGGAATCCTTCATTCATGCGGGCGTTGCAAACGACTGCAAAGTGAACGTGCAGTGGATCCATTCCGAAAGCATCGACGACAGCAATGTGAGCGAAAAGCTTTCGGGCCTCGCCGGCATTCTTGTCGCACCGGGCTTCGGTCACCGCGGCATCGAGGGAAAAATCTCCGCCATACGTTTTGCGCGAGAGAACAACATCCCGTTCCTCGGCATCTGCCTCGGCATGCAATGCGCCGTGATCGAATTTGCGCGGAACGTCCTCGGCATGAAAGGCGCCCACTCGACGGAAATGGATCCGAACACGCCTTATCCCGTGATCGATCTGCTCGAAGCGCAGAAAAAGGTTACGCACAAAGGCGGTACCATGCGGCTCGGCGCTTACCCGTGCGAGCTGGCCGATGGGTCGCTTGCCTCATCTGTCTATGGCAGGCACACGATTTACGAGCGGCACCGTCACCGTTTCGAGTTCAACAATGAATTTCTCCAGGATTACGAGCGCGCCGGCATGATGGCAACGGGGATCAACCCGGAAGGCGGCCTTGTCGAGA
>DASTSF010000101.1:0-2972 GCA_035760825.1 Bacteroidia bacterium | reverse complement strand
ACCATTCACTATGGAAACGCATTCAATTATTGCCTTTCCATCGGTTTTCTCGCGTATCCTTACAGGTACAAAAGTTATAAGGATGTCAACATCAACCTGTATGCGGAGTTTTACGGAAAAGATTACCAGGCTGCGAAAATTTATTCGGACGGCCAGGTCATCCCGGTAAGCGGCGCCCCCACGCTGGACGGTGGAAATTACGTCGAGGCGCGGCCCGCGATCCAGTTCATTTTCAAGTCCAATTTCCGTGTCGATCTCTGCTACGGGATGAAAATGATCGGCCGCTCGTACGTCAATACCTACCCGCTGTACATGTTCAATATCCAGTATTACTTCTTTCCGAAAATTAAAAAGTATGCGTATGATCAGGCTTAAAAAAAACACAATGCGGACAATCTATTTCCTTCCGGCAGTGATGGCTTTCGTCATTGCAGCCTGCAGAGCGGGAAGCGGCGGCGATGCCACGATAAAAGCCGTTCTGAAGCACCACGACAGGGTCATTCCCAGCCAGCAGAATTATCCTGACAGCATTTTTATCAAGTTCAATGCGTCGGATCTTCCGGCGGATATCGAAACGCATTATGACCTCCTTTTTACCGGAGCGGATGGGGATGATCACGTGAACTGCACAGGGCTTAAAGCCGGGCAGTATTACATCTTTGCAACAGGCTGGGACACGGCGATCAGCCAGCGTGTGAGCGGCGGTCTTGCCGTGAAGCTGAAGTGGAAACAGCGTAAGACCGAAACCGATGTGGACGTCCCGGTGACAGAATAATTTTCAGTACAGATCGATGGAGGCCGGGAATTCACCCGGCCTTTATTTTTGGCCTCATCCACACGATGAGCAGCGGGAAAAGCAGCAGGTCCGTCATTACGGCGATGATCAGCGTGACGCTGACGAGAAGCCCGAAGAGGAACGTGCTCTGGAAACCGGAAGCGATGAGGGTGAAAAATCCCGCGCTGAGAATGAGCGACGTCACGATCACGGCTTTGCCGGTGGATAGATACGTGCGCTTGAGCGCGAGGAAAAGCGGCATGCCTTTTTTGCGTTCGAGCTTGAGGCGCCCGAGAAAATGCACGGTGTCGTCGGTGGCGATACCGAAGGCGATGGAGAAGATGATCGACGTGGAAGAATTCAGCTCCACGCCGAAAAGTCCCATGATGCCGCCGATGAAAAGAATGGGCAGGAAGTTCGGGATAATGGCGATGATGCCCATCTTCCACGAGCGGTGAATGATCCCGAGGATCAGTCCCACGACGAACACCGAAAGGAAAAGTCCCTGCAGCATGTTCGAGATGAGGTATTCGTTGTTCTTGTCGAGCATCACCGCGGCGCCCGTCATTTTCACGTGCAGCAGCTTCATCTGCGGATCGGTGGCGAGAAAATGATCGAGGCCTGCTGTCCGTTCGCGGATGACCTTGCTGCCCACGTCATACATTTTCCCGGAGATCCGTCCTTCTTTCGCGTCGTCGGAAATGAAAAGGCTCAGTTCGTTCTTGTCGTTCCTTCCGGCCCGCGTATTTTTCTTTCCGTAAACGGCGAAATACGCGGCATAGCTGCAGATGCTTCTCTGCGCCGTGTCGAAATGACGAACGCTTTTTCTCTTTTTGTGCGAAAGAATTTCCGACGCCAGGTCGGCGATGTCGCTGCTGTCTTTGGGAAGAACATAGTAATCGGGATCGCCGTTGTTTTCCGCTTTGTTCGCTTCCTTCACCATGGAAAGCGGCGACAGCAGGAATCCCACACCGAATTTTTTCTGCAGGTAATCTTCGAGATGATCCGCTGCGCGCAGCTCGTCCACGCCGAGAACCGTATGCGTGGAATCTGCAGGCGAGATCACCATTTCGAACGGACGCACGCCGGAATAATTATTCTCGAAATAGAAAAAATCCTTCCGCAGCTCGTCTTTGCGCGTCAACCCTTCGATGAGGTAATTGTTGCGTTCGATGCTGTTGATGCCCCAGAGACTGAGCAGCGTGAGAACGACCGTTACGGCGCCGATCATTTTCCCGTTGCGGAAGATCCACAGCAGCATGCTGTGCAGGCGTTTCGTCCAGAACCGGCTCGTCTCGTGCTCGAGCTTCAGGTTGGGCTGCGGAATGACGTTCAGCACCAGCGGCATGATCGTGAACGCGAGAATGAACGCGATGAAAACGCCGATCGACGTGTAGAGCCCGAAATCGCGGATGGGAAGGATGTGCGAATTGATGAGCGTAAGGAACCCGAGCGAGGTGGTGATGAGCGTGATGAACGTCGAGAAACCTACGTCTTCAATGGTTTTCAGCAATGCATTGAAGCGGTTCGCTTTGCCGAAATGCCTCTCCTCGTCGCGCAATTCTTCGAGGTATTTCGTGACGATGTGCACGACATCCGACATGCCCACGACGAACATCATCGTCGGGATGAGGACGGTCATGATGTCGAGCGCTTTTCCCAGCGCTGTCATCAGCGCGAGCAGCCAGAGGATGGACAGCAGCACGACGAAGATCGGCACCCATATTCCCCAGAACGAGCGGAACGAGATGAACAGGAAAAGGACAACGAGCAGGAACGAAGAGATGAAGAAAATGAAGAATTCCCGCTGCAGCCGGTCGAGGTAAACTTTCTGCCCGCGCATCTTGCTGGCGGAATGCACCGCGTCGAAATGTTCCCGCGCCACCTGCCGGTCCATGCGGGCGAGCAGCGTGTCGGACTTTATTTTCGAAATTCCTTCCGTCGTCTTGATGTAGAGGCAAACGGATTTCGCGTTGCGTGAAAAGAACGAACCGACCAGCTCTTTCGATCTATAAATAATGGCGGAATCCGTTTTGAAACGCGAAGGATCGTCGGTGTGCAGGTACGGATATTCGCCCGTGGTGGTGGGATAAGTGAGATCGGACGGTGAAATGACTTTCGTGACGTCGGGCAGCTTGCGCAGCGTGTCGGTGAGGTCCTGCACCCTGGCGAGGAACTGCTGGTCGAAAATCCCTTT
>DASTSF010000100.1:0-13199 GCA_035760825.1 Bacteroidia bacterium | reverse complement strand
GGTCGCCGACGAGGAACAGCTCGGCTGTTTCCTCTTTGATGGAATCCATCCAGCGGATCACGCGTTTTTCACGCACAAGACTTTCCGCATGGTCCGGTATCCCGAAATGAAAATCGGAAGCGAAATATATTTTACTCCCGTTGTCTGGACTCATGATCCGAGGCGTACCAGGTTGGTGATGTTCGACGGGTTGAATTGTTTCAGGATAAACGTAAAGCGGATGAGGTCGCCGTATTTCAGCCCGTTCGCCTTCTTGTAATCGGTGAACTGCGAAGACCAGACGAGCGGGAAATAAACGTCACAGATTCCGCCGCGGAACAGCGAAAGCTTCACACCCGCGTCGTACATAAATTCCGTTCCGCTCACACCGGTCGCGGTGTAAACGCCCGCATCGCCGTAAAGATTGAGGCGATTGATCAGCTTGTTGTTCCCCGGCATGGGAATGAGCACGTTCACCGCTGCGAGGAATTTATCGCTCTGCCCGGCGGCCGAATACATTTTGAATCCGCCGTCTTCCGGAACGAACTGCGCGTGGTAGAACCCGGATGCTTCCGTGCGGCCGAAGAAAATATTGTCGTAGAGATAATCCTGGTTGGAAACAGCCGACGGGGAAAAACCGCTCATGCGGAAACGGTAATCATTATCGCTGCTGTTGCTGAGGAACGTCCCCGCAAATACACGGAACAGTATGTCTTTCTTACGCGCCACGTTGAGCTTGAAATCACCCGTCAGCTGCAGCTTCGACATATTATCGCCGTTCTGGTACGTAAGCGTAAATCCGAACGGATCGAGGCTGCGCGCATCGCGGAACGTGTAGCTCGCTTCGTAAATTACTTTTTCGACAGGAGAAACATACCAGCTATCCGCGCCCGTGTTGTAATCAAACCCGTTGAAAATTTTATCCTCGCGCAGGTAAACGGCGCGCACGCGGAAAGAATTCGTGACCGGGCTGCGGGGAATTCTTTTGCGGATCGTGAGATCCAGCTCGGGCGCCACTTTCACAAAGCGAAGAAGACGATCCGGCGTTGGGGTAAGCGGGTATTCGGACGAAAGCACCTTGTGAAAATCGTACGAGGAAGCGCTGGCGCCGATGCGGATATTCTGGAACGGGCCGTTGGGATTGAAGTTCAGGAATGCATCCGCATGACCCACGAGGCCGTTGTCGCCGACGGAATACATCGGCATGGCCAGCCATTCGAAATGCTTGCCGGGAACGACGTGATTGTAGAATGCCGCGCCGATCATGAACTTGTCGTATTTATTGAAGCCGATCGTGGGCATCCAGAACAGCTGCGAATGGCGCGGATCATCGAGACTTCCGGCGATCTGCAGCTTCAGCGGCTCCACTTTCCGGAAGAGCCCGGAAGCGCGCACCGTGTTGTTCTTCCGGTTCACTTCGGGCATCATTTCGATACCGTCGATCCTGAATTCATGCACGTGCTGCGACTGTTTCGGGAACATCAGCCCGACCTTGCCGGTGAAACCATCATACCACACGGTCTGCAGAATATTTCCATCATCCCCGATCGCGCTCAGGCAAACGGGTCCTTTTATTTCCCCACAGTTTTTCACCATCACGCAAAACTCGTTGCCTTTCAGATCCGTTCCCTGCGCGAGCTTCGTCTTTTTTTCATCGAGCAGATCCGTTACTCCGCAAACTTTATAATCCAGCTTTTTATTCGTGTCGATCAGGTCGACAAAAAGCCAGCTGAGATCTTTTCCCGACACCTGCTCAAACACAGCGCGGATGTCCTCCGGCATCGGGTGATGCAATTTCCATTTATCGAAATACGCCTGGAAACAGGCATCGTACAATGAATCGCCGAGGTAGCCGCGCAGGTACGTGAAAATGATGGCGCTCTTCATATAAACGATCGTGCCGTAATTGATGGAGGTGAAATCCGCCGACTGCATTTCAATGGGCTGATCGATGTTCTGTCTTGCACAGAAAGCATAACCCTGGTAATATTCCGCCACGCGCTTGTAATCTTCCAGCCCGAGCACATGCGACACTTTCCCGATGGGTCCCTTTCCCCCGATCAGCGGCGAGTTCGGGTACCTCGTCGCCACGTACCGCAGCTCATTCGCCGAGTTGATCCCTTCATCCATCCATGCGTGCTTGCGCTCGTTGCTGCCGAGCATCCCGTAGAACCAGTTGTGCCCGACCTCGTGCGTGATCACCACATCGAGCTCGAGCGCGCTGCTCACACCGCCGATCACGGTGATGTTCGGGTATTCCATCCCGCCGCCTGCGCTCAGCGCACCGTCGACAGCCGTGCAGACATCGTACATGTAATCGCCGTTCCACAGCGAATAATAATAAACGGAGCTGTCCATGTACTCGATCGCATTTTTCCAGAGGTTGGCGTACTGGTTCGTGTACATGATCCAGGTGGTCACTTTCTTGCCGGTGTGCGGCAGCGTGACTTCTCCTTTCAGCACGTGGTACCGCTTGTCGCAGAACCATGCGAAATCGTGCACATGGTCCTGGTGGTAATGCACGGTTTTCCATTCGTCCGAGGAAGCGGGGAATTTATCGTCTTTTTCATCGTAGGCGGTGATCGCTTTCGTTTCGTTCACTTTATCCTCAATGAATTTTTTCTCTTCGGGATTGTCCTGCAGATCGCCGGTTGCGCCAAGGACATAATTTTTCGGGAGCGAGATGAACACGTCGTACGTGCCGAATTCGGAATAAAATTCGCCCTGGTTGAGGTACGGAATTTCTTCCCAGCCGTCCTTGTCGTACACTGCCGGTTTCGGGTACCACTGCGTGATCTGGTATTGCTGGCCGATGTGACCGAGACGCGAAATTTTTCCGCTGGGAATTTTCACGTGGAAAGGAGTAGTAATGGAGATCTGTCCGCCGGGCAGGAGCGGCGTATTGAGAATGAGCTTTGCGATGTCAGGACTTCCTTCGACATATTCGAGCTTCGCCGGTTGACCGTCCACTTTGAAATCGAGGCTGTCGATGTAACCGCGGTCCTTGTCGCCGGCATAATAAAAGAACAGGCTTCCGTCCTGCTTCAGCTGTTTCCCGAGCGGCGTATTGTTGTCTTTGTAACCGTTCGGCCAGAGGTGCATGTAAATGAAATCGAGCTGGTCGGGAGAGTTGTTCTTATAGATGAGCAATTCGTTCCCGTGCAGTTCGTCATGGATGTCGTCGAGCTTCACGTTGATCGTGTACGCGACGTCCTGCTGGAAATAATCCTTGGCGGAAACTGCGAATGCAGCAAAAAGGGAAAGAGAAAGCAGTAGTTGTTTTTTCATACCAGGTCAGTTTTTCGACTGGGACGTGAAGAACTATCGGTTAGTTACAATTTATTTCTGCGGAGCGGCAGGCGTGAAAATTCCGGCCAGGCGCTTGCTGAGCGCATCACCGCGGAGATCACGGTCGAGGATCTTTCCGTCACGGTCGAGCAGCAGCGTTTTGGGAATTCCCTTGATGCGGTACAGCGGCACGACAGACGACTGCCATTCCTTGAGATCACTCACGTGGTAAGGCCACACAAGACCTTCTTTCGCGATCGCATCTGTCCAGGCTTTTTTGTCGCTGTCGAGCGAAACGGAAAACACTTCGAATCCCTGGTCGTGGTATTTTTTGTAATTCGCCACGACGTTGGGTAATTCCGCGCGGCAGGGCCCGCACCAGGACGCCCAGAAATCGACGAGCACGACTTTCCCTTTGAGCGAAGAAAGCTTGATGACCTGCCCGTTCGGATCTTCGAGCGCGATCTCGGGCGGCGTCTGCCCTTTGCAGAACGGGCGTTCCTGCTCTACATACTGGCGCAGCAGGTGAACGTTGGGCGTGTTTTTGTATTTCACTTCGAGACCTTCGAGCGCCCGGTCGTAATAGTCGATGCCGTCGAACGGATCGATCATGCGCAGCGCGGGAATGTTGGCGAACGAAGAAGGATCCTTGTCGATGAACGATTTCACGAATGCGGCACCTTCGGCGGCGAGCACTTTCATTTTCGCCTGCGTGGAATCGTACAGCGCACCGAACACTTTGTCGAGCGAATCGACTTTCAGGCTGTCGCCTTTGGGCAGCAGGCCGACCTCATACTGGAACGTCTGCTGGATGGAATCGAGGCGGTCCATGTACGGCGATTTTCTTTTTTCGATGTCCGAAATGAAATTATTCAGCTCTTCGAAACGCGTGCAGTCGCCGGAGCCTTTGGTCTTCCATGTGTAGCCGAGATTCTTCGCGTCGCCGGTAATGGAGATCGTATCGCCTGCATCGAGGATGACGGTAGCGAACTGGCTGGAGCCTTTCCCGACGGTGAGGTTATAAAAACCTTTGTAGAGGAAGAGCGGGTGCAGCTCGAAGGAGCCGTCGTCACCGGTGATGACGGAATCGATCACCTCGAAATTGCTTTTGCTGACGTCGACGAGGTAGATCGTGTCGTTCCTGCAATTGGTAAACTGGCCCGTGATGAGCGCATTTCCTTTCGGGCGCTGCTTGCAGGCGAAGGAGAAGATCAGCAGCGTTGCCGTCAATCCAGAGAAAACAATCCGTTTCATGTTATTGTTCATCGAGCACTTTTTTGAGAAGTTCATTGGCCACTTTCGGATCGGCTTTTCCTTTCGAGAGCTTCATCACTTCGCCCATGAACATGCCGAGCAGACCGGTTTTTCCGCCTTTGTATTCGGCGACTTTCGCCGGGTATTTTGCGACGGCTTCACGGATCATTCCCATGAGCGCGCCGGAATCGCTTTCCTGCACAAGGTTGTTTTCTTCCGCGATCTGCTGCGGTGTTTTCGAAGCGTCTTTCGTCATCACCGGGAATATCTTCTGGTTGGCGACGCCGAAATTGACCTTGCCCGAATCGACGAGCGCTATCAGCTCCGCAAGACGGGCCGGCGTGACGGCGAGCTTCGAGATATGCAGCGCGTTCTCATTGAGGAATGATTTCACCGGGCCCATGACCCAGTTGGCGGCGGCTTTCGCATTCGTTGTGTATTGCAGCACTTCCTCGAAATACAGGGCGATCTCTTTCGAATCGGTGAGCACGCCCGCATCGTAAGCGGAAAGTCCCATTTCGCCGGTGTATTTCGCAACGAGTTCCGCAGGAAGCGGCGGCAGGTGCGCCTTCACGTGCGCGATCTCGTCCTGCGAAACAATCACGGGCTGCAGATCGGGTTCGGGGAAATAGCGGTAATCATTGGCCATTTCCTTCGAACGCAGCGAGAATGTCGTGCCGCTCACCGCGTCGAAGCTGCGCGTTTCCTGGTCGATGATGCCGCCCGCCTCGATGATATCGATCTGGCGCATGATCTCGTGCCCGATGGCGCGCTTCACGTTGGAAATGGAATTCATGTTCTTCACTTCCACCTTGCGGCCGAATTCCTTCGCGCCTTTCAGCATGACAGAAATATTCGCGTCGCAGCGGAGCGAGCCTTCTTCC
This sequence comes from Bacteroidia bacterium, assembly GCA_035760825.1. Lineage (GTDB taxonomy): Bacteria > Bacteroidota > Bacteroidia > Palsa-965 > Palsa-965. The sequence goes on along the minus strand of DASTSF010000100.1, from coordinate 7,794 downwards.
ATGTTGCCGTCGCAGATGTCGAGGTAGCGCACGAGTCGGCGCACTTCGGTGAGATAGCTGTACGCTTCATCCGCATTGCGGAGATCAGGCTCGCTGACAATTTCCAGCAGCGGAACGCCCGCGCGGTTGAGGTCGACGAGCGTGTCGGTGGGATCGACGTCGTGCATGCTCTTGCCGGCGTCCTCTTCCATGTGAATGCGGTGGATGCGGATCTTACGCTCGTTCCCGTCAGCGTCCTTGATGGTGATGAAGCCGTTGATGCAGATCGGCGTTTTGTCCTGCGTGATCTGGTACCCTTTGGGAAGATCGGCGTAGAAATAATTCTTTCGTGCGTATTCATTCCGTTCGCGGATCGTGCAGTGCGTGGCAAGACCGAGACGCAGCGCGTATTCGATCACGCGCCTGTTCGACATGGGAAGCGTGCCCGGAAGTCCGAGCGTGACGGGACTTACCAGTGTGTTGGGGAGCGCGCCGTATTCGGCGGCGTCGGATGAATAGGCTTTACTGTGCGTGAGCAGCTGTGCGTGGACCTCAAGGCCGATAACAGGCTCGTATTTGTCGTAGACGGATGCGGTCATTTAACGGGAAACGCGAATTGAGAAGCGAAATTACGGAAAATCAATGGGGTAATGTGATGCCGGAGGGCGGCGTAATGTGAGAATGTGTTAAGAGACGCGAGATACCGAATGCCGGGCACGGGACGGGAGATACAGAGCGATGACGTAACACAACCAGCCCCGGGCGAGCGATTACCATGTAACAGCGAGCACGGGAAAGCCGGAACAAAAAAGAACAGGAGGTGCGCTGCATGATCAGCGCCGGATGCAAAAAACCATTTCCTCCGCCAATGGAATTTCCTCCACCGTTATTTGCGTGACGACAGCCCGCCCGGGTCCCTGCCGGCACCAGCCGGTGAGCAGCTGCAGTTTTTCTTCCTCCCCCTGCGCTTCGATGTACACCGTGCCGTCGCGCTGGTTCTGCACGAAACCGGAAAGCCCGAGGCTGCGCGCCGTGCGCTCTGTTTCCGCGCGAAAAAAAACGCCCTGCACTTTTCCGGCGACGACGATGCGGACGCGTTTCATCAGCTGATCTTCAGCAGTTCCTTCTCGATCATGAGGAAGAAAAGACAATTGGCGATGCGCTCGACAGGAATGGCGATGTTGTTTCCCTGGCGGCCGAAGAGCTTCCAGCGGTATTCTTTGTCGGTGATGTAGAGGGTGCCTTTTTCGAAGCGCGCCTGCTTCAGCTCCGAATCGCGGAACGTAAGCGTCTGCCCGTTCTGCTCGAGCGTAAGCATGTGCTGGCCGAGGGTGATCTTTCCTTCCTGGCGGTTGTCGCTGCTGAAGATGGGAAAATCGAACGTGGCGTTGCGGTTGACCTGCAGCTTTTTGTCGGCATCTTCTTTCAGGTAAGCCGTCCAGAGCTGTTCAGCGGTGTTGAGGTAATAATACTGCACAGCACCGAGGTAGCTTTTCGAGCGGTCGACGCGTTCGTGCTTTGTTTTCTTGTTGTACTGGTGCGATGCGCGGTACAGCTGCGAACCGTTGCCGGCCACCCAGCGATAGGTGTAGGCCGTATACTGGTAAACGCCGTTCTTGTAATGGTCGACAAGTTTGCGGATGAGGTGACCGTCGGCGGTGAATTTTATTTTTCCTTTCGGCACCGGCTCGAGCCCGTCGGCTTTAACCTCGTATTCGGCGAATCCTTCCGTGCCGAGGAAAACGTTATAGAACCTGGACGGCGTCATGCCGGCGGCGATGCCGAGAAAGATAAGCGCCGGAACCAGGACCCAGGCTACGGTGGCGCCGGTTCCGCTCCCGGTGTAAAATGCGGCCACCGTTCCACCTACGGCACCGATCATAGCGGCGCCGGCCCGGATGGCGAGCCGTTCAGTCTGTGTGTACACTTTTTTTCCTTCGCGGAGGGAAGAGAATCCGAACATGACTTTCCCGATGCCCTCGGGGCGCGCGATGAATTTCCATTCGGCGGGGATTTCGTTTCCGAAGATTGTTTTCATTGGAGGTTTTTTGTGGGAACGGAAAGATAGGAAATTGAGGGATTGGGGGAAAGTTGGAAAGTTTAAAGTTTCGGGTTGCTTTTGTTTTCCTTTGTGCGCTTTGTGAAAATGCTTTGTGTTCTTCGTGGTTTTGACTTTCCAGATTTCAACTTTCCAACTGAATTGTCTTCGCACACTTTGAGAAAATGTTTGTGCTCTCCGTGGTTGAAATGGTTTTTAGTTCCGGGTCCGGGAAGCTTTTTCCGATTTCAAATTACCTTTACTTCATGCTCAGAAAATTTTTGCTTCTTCCCGCCCTTTTCCTTTTTCTGCTTCCGCTCCGTGCGCGTCATCTGCAACCCGGTTTCGACGGAAATGAATTCCGGAAAATGTTCCAGGTTTCCGCTTACCAGGTCGATACGCCGTGGACGAAAATGTGGATGGCCTATCCCACGGGCTACACGCTCATTTACCGCTCGCCGGTTTCGGGACTCGATAACCGGTGGGATCTTTGGAAGGGCGATGATTCGGTGGACGTGATCAGCATACGCGGAACGACGGCATCATTTGATTCGTGGCTGGAAAATTTTTACGCGGGACTCATTCCGGCGAACGGCAGCCTGGATATGGAAAAAGGGAAAAAGTTTGACTACCATCTCGCCGACGATTCTTCCGCCTGCGTGCACATCGGCTGGATGATCGGCCTCGCGAACATCGCACCTGACGTGGTGGAGCACATCAACAGCGAATACAAAACAGGGCGCAGGGAATTCTGCATCATGGGGCACAGCCAGGGAGGCGCGATCGGTTTCCTGCTGACGTCGTACCTCTATTACCAGAAAGGAAAATCCATCCCGGCCGACGTCGTTTTCAAAACATACGGGAGCGGCACACCGAAACCCGGCAACCTGCATTACAGCTACGATTTCGATTTCATCACACGCGGCGGGTGGGCGCTGCGCGTGGTGAATGCAGCCGACTGGGTGCCGGAAGTTCCGTTCACGCTGCAGACGCTGAACGACCTGAACAAGGGAAGCCCGTTCACCGATGCGAGCAAGCTGGTGAAAGGCGCCAACTTTTTTGTGAAGATCTATGCGAAGCATCTCGTCCGCAAAATGAACCGTTCTGCACGGCGGGCGCGGAAACGTTTTGCGCATTACCTCGCGAAAAAATCAGGGAAGTACGTGCGGAAAGAGATCAACGGTTTTCCGAAGCAGCAATACGAGCCGAGCCTGAACTATGCGCCCTGCGGCGTTCCCATCATCATGGAACCCGATGCATACTACCACAAACTTTATCCCGACGACGGCAAGAGCATTTTCCGTCATCATGGTTTCGGGCCCTATCTCTACCTGCTCAATCTTTATTACCCGGTAACCTGAATGCCGGTCGTTGACGGATGATCGTTGCTCTGGGATTTTGCTTCACAGCAATTCTTTCGTGCTCGGGAGGCGATCGTTTTCCTTATCGCGCTTCACCGCCATTTTTATCGCTTTTGCAAACGCCTTGAAGATCGCCTCGATCTTGTGGTGCTCGTTCGTTCCCCCGGCTTTGATGTTGAGGTTGCATTTTGCCGCGTCGCTGAACGATTTGAAAAAATGGAAAAACATTTCCGTCGGCACGTCGCCGATCTTTTCACGTTTGAATTCCGCTTCCCACACCAGCCACGGACGTCCGCCGAAATCGACCGCCACCTGCGCGAGGCAATCGTCCATCGGTAACGTAAAACCGTACCGTTCGATGCCGCGCTTGTCGCCGAGCGCTTTTGCAAATGCTTCGCCGAGCGCGATCGCCGTGTCTTCCATCGTGTGGTGCTCATCGATGTGCAGGTCGCCTTTTGCGGAGATCGAGAGATCGGCATTCCCGTGGCGCGCCAGCTGGTCGAGCATGTGATCGAGAAAGGAAAGTCCTGTTTTTATCTCCGAATTGCCGCTGCCGTCGAGGTTAAGCGAAACAGTGATGTCCGTTTCTTTCGTTTTCCGTTCGTGCGAAATTTTCCGCGGCGGGCGTTTCAGGAATTCATAAATGGAATTCCAGTCGCCGGCAATGAAGGTGATCTTGTCTTCCCAGCCTTCGGCAGGATCGTAGTTCCGGATAAAGATCGCTTTCGCGCCGAGATTCTGCGCCAGCCTGACATCCGTGATGCGGTCACCGATGACGTAGGAATTCGCGAGGTCGTAGTCCCCTGAAAGATAGTTCTGCAGCATTCCCGTTCCCGGTTTTCGCGTGGGGAGATTTTCTTCCGGGAAACTTTTGTCGATGCATACTTCGCTGAATTTTATTCCTTCGTTTTCCAGCGTCTGCATGATAAAATTCTGCACGGGCCAGAATGTTTCTTCGGGATAGGACGCCGTGCCGAGCCCGTCCTGGTTCGTTACCATCACCAGCTCGTAATCCGTTTCCGCGGCGATCTTCCGCAGGGAAGAGATCACGTACGGCAGAAATTTCAGCTTGCCGAAACTGTCGACCTGGAATGTATCCGGCGGCTCCCAGATGAGCGTTCCGTCGCGGTCGATGAAGAGGATTTTCTTTTTCATGGGAATATATGAATGGGAGAGTTGTTGGAATAATCTTTAACCTGCTGAGGCGACGACAGAACGTTGATAGGAACTCAATATCCTTGACACTTCTTCAATGTCATCCAGCAGGACAGCCGGGTTCCCGTATCCAAGGTCGCCGGAAAGTATCAGGTAGTAGCGGCATTCCTCCAGCGAACCTTGAGAGATGTTGTAAAAACGCGCCTTATCGCGGAGACCTCTTTTCTTGTAGCCTTCGGCAATATTGGCTGCGATCGAAACAGCCGCTCTCCGGAATTGCTGCGTCAGGCCAAACCGCTCATCGTCCCGGAATGATGAAGTCAATTTGTAAACGGCAAGCACAAACGCATGCGCTTTCTGCCATACAATCAACTCTTTGAATGTTCTTGTTTTCATTTTTTCAGCAACAGTATTGTCTTTATGTTTAATTAGGTTTTTGTAATTCCCGCACTCTCTCCATCCTCCATCCTCCCTTCTCCTTCTTCCATTCTCCTTCTTACAATCTTCCATTCTTCCATTCTTTTATTCTCCTTCTTCCATCCTCATCTTTCCATTCTTCCATCCTTTTATTCTCCTTCTTCCATCCTTTTATTCTTCCATCCTCCCACCCCTCAAACCCTCCACCAGCTTCCGGTTTTCTTCCGGCGTTCCGACGGTAATGCGCAGGCAGCCTTCACAGAGAATAACTTTCGAGCGGTCGCGGACAATGATCCCTTTCCCGACAAGGCCATGATATACACCCGGCGCATCATCCATTTTCACCAGCAGGAAATTCGCATCGCTGGGGTAGATCTTCCGCACAAACGGCAGCTTTCCCATTTCGCGCACGAGCTTTTCACGTTCCGAAACCGTTTCCTTTATCCATGCGTTTACCTGCGAAATATTTTCCAGTGCGCCTGCGGCCGCCTGCTGCGCAATGCCGCTGATGTTGTACGGCGGCTTGATCCGGTTCAGCACATCGGTGATCTCTTCCGACGCGAAGGCCATCCCGATGCGAAGCCCGGCGAGTCCCCATGCTTTCGACAGCGTCTGCATCACCACGAGGTTCGGGTATTCGGTCAGCTCCGCGATAAAGCTCTTCTGCCGCGAATAATTGACGTACGCTTCGTCGATCACAACGATCCCCTCAAAATTATTCAGGATGATTTCCACGTCCCCGCGGTCGAGGGAATTCCCCGTCGGGTTGTTGGGCGAACAGAGAAAAATGAGCTTCGTTTTTTCATTCGACGCCAGCGAAATGCCTTCGATGTCCAGCTGGAAATCCTCCGTCAGCGGAACGCGTTTCACGAACACGTCGTTGATGTTCGCGCTCACCTCGTACATGCCGTACGTCGGCGGCGTAATGATGACGCTGTCTTTCCCCGGGTTGCAGAAGGCGCGGAACAGCAGGTCGATCACTTCGTCGCTTCCGTTGCCGAGGAAAATATTCTGCACGGGCACTCCTTTGATCGCGGATATTTTTTCCTTCACCTTCAGTTGTAGCGGATCGGGATAACGGTTGTAATTCTCTCCGAGCGGGGAACCAAAACTGTTCTCGTTCGCATCGAGAAAAATTTCCGCGTTGCCGCTGAACTCGCTGCGTGCGGAAGAATACGGAACCAGGTTCCGGATGTTGTCGCGAAGAAGGTTTTCTATATTCATCGTGTTTTTTCTTTTTCGGGGCGTGTGCCGCGCCTGTGTTTCATCCTGCGCCAAACCTGGCGGCGCGGCACCGGGCTATCCGCAGTGCACGGCACTTTGCTTCTATCCCTCACGCATTGATCCCCGGTTTTTTATTTATCATTTGTCTTTTATCATTTCCCGCCCAGGCGCACGCGGACCGCATTTTTATGCGCAAAAAGTCCTTCTGCTTCCGCCATGGTTTCCACCACCGGCCCTATCGCTTCGAGCCCTTCCCGCGTGAGCTTCTGGAACGTCACTTTTTTCATGAAGCTGTCGACCGAAACGCCGCTCCAGGCGCGCGCATAACCGCTTGTGGGCAGCGTATGGTTCGTTCCCGATGCATAATCGCCGGCGCTTTCCGGCGACCAGATGCCGAGGAAAACCGAACCCGCATTGATCACTTTGTCTGCCAGCGCATCCGCATTCCCGCAGGCGAGGATGAGGTGCTCGGGCGCATAAGCGTTCATCAGCTTCATCACCTGCTCTTCGTTTTCCAGCAGGATGGCGTGGCTTTTCGCGAGCGAGCGTTCTGCCGTTTCCTTCCGCGGAAGAAGCGCAAGCTGCGTTTCCACTTCGCGGAGGATGTTTCCGAGCACTTCCCTGCGCGTTGAAACAACGACCACCTGGCTGTCGGGACCATGTTCTGCCTGTGAAAGCAGGTCGGCGGCAACGAATGCCGGGGGCGCATGCTCATCGGCATAAACCGCGAGCTCCGAAGGTCCGGCCGGCAGATCGATCGCGATCCCTTCTTTCGCCGCGAGCTGTTTCGCGCACGTCACCCAGGCATTTCCCGGGCCGAAAATTTTGTCCACGCGCGGAATTGTCTGCGTTCCGTACGCCATAGCGGCCACCGCCTGTGCACCGCCCGCGCAGAAAACGCTTGTGATGCCGCACGCTTTTGCAGTGAACAGGATGGCCGGGTGGATCGTTCCGTCCTTCGAAGGCGGCGTGCAGAGAATGATTTCCCTGCAGCCTGCGATCGAGGCCGGAACAGCGAGCATGAGAATAGTGGAGAACAGCGGGGCCGTTCCGCCGGGAATGTACAGGCCCGCTTTTTCCACCGGGATGCTCTTCCGCGAGCAGGTCACGCCGGGCATCGTTTCCACAACAAGCAGCGGCTGTTCCTGGGCCCGGTGAAATTTTTCAATGTTGCTTTTCGCTGTCATGATCGCGGAACGCAGCTCCGCGCCGAGCGATCTTTCCGCCGCGTCCATTTCATCAGTGCGCACGGCAATTCCTTCCGGCTGCACCCCGTCGAACTTCAGCGCATAGTCCAGCAATGCTTCATCTCCACGCATGCGCACGTCATGCATGATCGCCGAAACTTTTTCTTCCAGCTGCGCAACATCGGCGGCCGGGCGTTTCAGCAGCGTTTCCCATTTTCCCGGTGAAGGATATTCAGAAAGTATCATAGCTCGCTTTTGTTGCAGGATCAGACGATCATTTTTTCGATGGGCACAACAAGAATTCCCTGCGCGCCGTTGTCTTTCAGGCTTTCGATGATGTCCCAGAATTCGTCCTCGTGCAGGACAGAATGCACGGAGCACCATCCTTCCTCGGCGAGCGGAAGAATTGTCGGGCTCTTCATTCCCGGCAGGA
>DASTSF010000099.1:0-4074 GCA_035760825.1 Bacteroidia bacterium | reverse complement strand
GACGAAAATCCCTATCTCAGCGATTTCTATGAGGACATGCAGCGGTGGTCGTTCAATCTCCAGATATTCTTCCTGAACAGCCGCTTCGCGCAGGTGCAGGAGATCCGCCAGTCGAAACGCAACGTGATCCAGGACCGCACGATCTACGAGGATGCGCACATCTTTGCGCCCAACCTTCATTCGATGGGACTGATGACGACGCGTGATTTTGAAAATTACTTTTCGCTTTTCCGCCTGATGGAATCGCTCATCGCGCCGCCGGACCTCATCATCTACCTCCGCGCTTCGGTGCCCACGCTTGTTTCGCAGATACAGAAACGCGGCCGCGATTATGAGAATGCGATCCGCATCGATTACCTGAAGCGTTTGAATGAACGATATGAAGCGTGGATCTCCACTTACGAAGCGGGCAAGCTCCTGATCGTTGACGTGGATGAAAATAAATTCTCCGATAATCCCGAACACCTCGGCGTGATCATCAACAAGATCGACGCAGAGATCAACGGGCTCTTCTGATAAACGTTTTCGAATTTCTTTTCGCGAACCGGCGCAGCAAAATTCCCTGCTGCGTTTTTTTTTGCAGGATCACTCAGCGGTTAAGCAGGGAATACACTGCAGAGTCGAGGAATTTTCCATCGAAAAATTCATTTTCACGAAAATACGCTTCGCGTACAAAACCGTTCCGTTCCAGCAAACGTATGGACGCGATGTTTGCGGGATCGACCACTGCTTCGATCGAATGCAGCTTCATGCTTTGAAATCCGAATGCGATCGCTTTGACCAGCGCTTCCTGCATGATGCCCGTTCCGTGAAAATCCCCGTGCAGCATATACCCGATCTCGGCGCGGAAGTGTTCCGGCTTCATCCGGAAAAAACCGACCGTGCCAATTACTTTGCCGCTGCTCTTCAGCACCATTCCCCAATTGATCATTTCGTTCTTCGCGATTCCCTCCGCCATGGAATGAATGAGCGCAAGGGCATCATCGGGCGACTGGGCCACCGGCCGCGGTATGAATTTCATCAGCTGCCGGTCGGAACGCAGGACAAACATTTCGGCTACGTCGGCGGGTTCCACCCGGCGCAGGATAAGACGTTCTGTTTCGAGAACGGGGAACGGGCTGAAGCTGAACTCAGGCATGATGATGGAATTCGTTTGCAAATTACAGAACCCCGGAAATAAAAGAACCGCCCCGGCGAGGAGCGGTTCCCAATTCCGGGAAGCTTTTTTATTTATGGCCTGCAGCGCATTTATCTCCGCAGTTCTTTTCGCATTCTTCTTTCGAGGAACAATGATTCGTGCAGCCAGGCATGCAGGAGCTGCTGCCGCATTTGTCATGATCGCAGGAAGCCGAATCTTTGCAGCACTGCATTCCGGCGTGCTCCATGCACATTTCCTTTTCTTCCGCAGAACAGCCCATCGAATCACAATAATGCGCACACTGCTCTTTGCTCATGTGCATGCACTTGTCCATATCGCATTTGGTGTTCTGCATCATGCAGCACGATTTGTTGTGATCGCCATCCATCGAACATGCGGCATCCGTTTTCGGAACAGCGATATGCGGCGCGATAACAAGCGAAACGATGGACATCAGCTTGATGAGAATATTCATGGAAGGACCGGATGTGTCCTTGAACGGATCGCCCACTGTGTCACCGGTTACCGAAGCTTTGTGCGGATCTGATTTTTTGTAGAAGGTTTCGCCATTGATCTCGACGCCTTTCTCGAATGATTTTTTCGCATTGTCCCAGGCACCGCCGGCGTTGTTCTGGAACATTCCCATAAGAACGCCGGAAACCGTTACACCTGCGAGAAGTCCGCCGAGGATTTCCGGGGAAGAAGTTCCCGGGAAAACACCTTTGAATCCGAAACCGACGAGTACGGGAACGAGCAGCGCGATAGCACCCGGCGCGATCATCTCGCGGATGGACGCTTTCGTGGAGATCGCCACGCATTTTTCATATTCGGGTTTCGCTTTGTATTCCATGATGCCGGGGATCTCGCGGAACTGGCGGCGAACTTCATTCACCATATCCATTGCGGCACGACCGACAGCAGCAATTGCAAGAGAAGAGAAAATGAACGGGATCATTCCCCCGATGAAGAGCGCGGCAAGAACAGGCGCTTTGTAAATATCAATGCTGCTGATGCCGGCAATACCGACAAATGCGGCAAACAGCGCGAGCGAAGTCAGCGCCGCAGAAGCGATCGCAAAACCTTTACCTGTAGCAGCTGTCGTATTCCCGACGGCATCGAGATTATCCGTACGCTCACGAACTTCCGGGGGAAGCTGGGACATCTCGGCAATACCGCCGGCGTTATCCGCGATCGGACCGAACGCGTCGATAGCGAGCTGCATGGCCGTAGTCGCCATCATACCCGCCGCAGCGATCGCCACACCGTAAAGACTGGCGAAAGAATACGAAACGATAATTCCCGCCGCGAGAACGAGGATCGGAATAACCGTAGATTCCATTCCGACGGAAAGACCGCCGATGATGTTGGTCGCATGGCCCGTTGCCGATTTCTGCACGATGGATTTCACCGGGCGTTTTCCCATAGCGGTGTAATATTCCGTCACGAGGCTCATGATCGTTCCGACGATGAGACCCGTGATGATCGCCCCGATCACACCACCTTTCGTTACATCAGCTCCGCGGGAAGCGGTTGTCCAGTGCATCACATCCGGAAGCATCCAGTTGACGAGGAAATAAGAAGCGATCGCCGTGAGAATGATCGAAGACCAGTTACCCATGTTGAGCGCTGCCTGCACGCTTGATTTTTCATCTTTGATGCGAACGAAAAAAGTTCCGATAATGGAAAATACCAGTCCCATTCCGGCGATGACCATCGGAAGCAGGATCGGTGACAGACCGTGAAACTGGTCGTCCGCTTTCAGTTCCTGCCCGAGCACCATTGTTGCAAGGATGGTTGCAACGTAGGAGCCGAAGAGATCCGCTCCCATTCCGGCAACGTCACCCACGTTATCGCCGACGTTATCTGCAATGGTGGCCGGATTGCGCACATCGTCTTCCGGGATGCCCGCTTCCACTTTCCCGACAAGATCTGCTCCGACGTCAGCCGCTTTGGTGTAAATACCGCCGCCGACACGTGCAAAAAGCGCGATGGATTCCGCACCGAGTGAAAATCCGGCGAGGACTTCGATCGCTTTTTTCATTCCGTCGCCGGTGATGGCTTCGCCGGCAGGAACAAACAGCTGGTAGAAAACAATGAACAGTCCGCCCAGTCCCATCACGGCAAGACCGGCTACGCCGAGTCCCATAACCGTTCCGCCGCTGAATGAAACTTTCAGCGCTTTGGCGAGGCTTGTGCGCGCAGCCTGCGTTGTGCGGACGTTGGCGCGCGTCGCGATACGCATACCGATATACCCTGCAAGTGCAGAGAATACGGCACCTATCACGAATGAAATGGCGATGACAGGACTGGAATGATCAACCAGTGTGCCTGACCACCCGAGAAGAATCGCGGCAATAACGACATAGAACCCGAGAATTCTCCATTCGGCTTTCAGGAAAGCCATTGCTCCTTTGGCAATGTAGCCGGACAATTCAACCATGTTGGCGTCTCCGGTTTCCTGTTTGGAAACCCAGGCAGCTTTGATTGCCATTACTATTAGTCCCACGATACCTAAAGCAGGGACGAGGTAGATCAGATAATCGTTCATATTTTATTGTTATGTATTTAGGATCAGGCTATTATAAGCGCCCTTCCCCGTTATCGGGGCGCAAACTTACGAAGAAAAAATGTAACCCGGAATAGGTGAAAATGAGTTCTTTCCGTTAAGAAAACCTGGGCCGGGGGACAGCGTGTAAATCCGGTCAGTGCTGCAAAATGAGCTTCTGCCAGGATGAGCCGGTGGCTGAACGGACTTCGATGAGGTAAAAACCATTTTCCATTGCAGAAAGATCGAGGTCAACATCTCTTTCGCCTTCAGCAAGTCTGCCAAGAGAAATTTTCCTGATGATCTGGCGTCCTGAAACATCGCGCACGTATACTTCGAACTCATCTGCATGACTTACCTGCAGGCGCAGCGTAGCTTTTCCCATTGACGG
>DASTSF010000098.1:0-11019 GCA_035760825.1 Bacteroidia bacterium | reverse complement strand
TCTTTGCCGGGGAAGCGCTGGCGGAAGCCGATACACCGGTCATCCTGCAGGCGGCGCGGAAAGCGCTTGAGCCGCTGATTGCCGGCGAAGAAGAAAAAGGAACAGCACCTAAAAGCGAATAACGATGGACACACTCGAAAGCCTGAGGAGAAAGATCGGCAGCGCGGGCGAGCTGGAATCGGTTGTGCGGACCATGAAAGCCATGGCCGCTTCCGGCATCGGGCAGTATGAAAGAGCTGTGGCAGCGCTTCGCGATTATTACCGGACGGTGGAGCTCGGGATGATCGCGTACTTCAGGCAGGAAATTCACGCAACCGCTGCCGGTGAAAAAAAGAAGGAAAAACAAAAGCGGGTATTTGCGATCGTTTTCGGATCAGACCAGGGACTTGTGGGGCAATTCAACGAAACCATGGCGGAATTCGTTTCCGCGAAGCTTCAATCATCCGGAAAAATAACGGAGATCTGGACGATCGGGGAACGCGTGAACGATCGTTTGACCGATGCCGGTTTCCCGCCGGTCAAAACATTTCCGGTGCCGAATTCCCTGGGCGGCATTACATCGCTGGTTGGAAAAATTCTTGCGGAAATGGAAGAGGTGACGGGAAATGAAAGCAATGAAGTCTTTATTTTTCACAACAAGCCGCGGGAACGCGCCGGGTATGAACCTTCCGGTAACCGGTTGTTTCCCCCGGATGAAAAATGGAAGAACGAGGCAGAAGAAAAAAAGTGGCCGGCGAACAAACAGCCTCAGGTTGTGGGCGGGCAGGAGCATACACTCGCGGCGCTTGTGCGCGAATACCTGTTCGTATCGGTTTACCGCGCCTGCGCCGAATCGCTTGCCTGCGAGAATGCAGGCCGGCTGGAGGCCATGCAGCGTGCGGAAAAGAACATCGATGAGCTGATGGAAGAGCTGAACCATAAGTACCACAGGTTGCGCCAAAGCTCGATCGATGAAGAGCTGTTCGACGTCGTTTCCGGCTTCGAAGCGCTGAAAAAAAACAGGACCGCGAATAGTAAGCGCGGTTATTATTGAACATTCGTAACGAAAAACAGGTATGGCCAACCGGAAAAAATACGTGATCAATGCATCAGGGGAAAACATTCCCTTCTCGCCTGAAAAGCTGGCGCAATCGCTCCGGCATTCGGGTGCGGACGAAAAGACCATTGCTGGCATCACCCGTGAAATAAGCAGGCACATTTACGATGGTGTTTCGACAAAGAAAATTTACCGGCAGGCGTATGCGATGCTGCGGAAAAGATCGCCGCATTTCGGCGGAAGGTACAAGCTGAAAGAAGCGCTCCTCGAGCTTGGACCTTCAGGATTCCCGTTTGAAAAATTTGTCGCACGCGTGCTGCATCACCGGGGTTATGAAACAAAGCTGAACGTGATCATGCAGGGCAGCTGCGTCAGGCATGAAGTGGATGTGCTGGCTGCGAAGGATAACAACGAGATCATGATCGAATGCAAATACCACAACCAGCGCGGACTGAAATCCGATGTGAAGATCCCGCTGTATGTGCATTCACGTTTCCGTGATATACAGCGTTACCGGGAACAGCGGACGGAAAAAAGTTTGGTCGCATTTACCGGGTGGCTGGTCACGAATACGCGCTTCACCGGTGACGCCTATCAATACGGAACGTGTGCGGGACTTCATCTCGTCAGCTGGGATCAGCCGGAAAACGAAAGCCTGAAAGAAATGATCGACATGACCGGCCTTCATCCGCTGACCTGCATGAGCTCGCTGTCAAAAAGTGAAAAGATCGCCCTTCTTCACGAAGGTGTCGTGCTGTGCAACGACCTGGAGAACAGCCGTGATCTTCTTTATAAAATGGACATTCCGCCAGCACGTGTTGAACGCATCATCCGCGAAGCCGGCAGGATCACTCAAAATGCAATGCAGGAACCAATGCAGAAAGCAAAACAGGTATGAAGAGCAGCAACAAAACACAAAAGCATCACCGCGGGAAAGAAGCAGACGACGAACCGGTGCAGGAAAAAAAGCACGGACTGAAGCTGAAACGTCTCGGCATAGATACGCATAAGGAGCACGTCGCGTACATGCGTGCGGACTGTCATGTCTGCGTGTCGGAAGGATTTGAAGCGCTCTCGCGCATACGCATCACCAACACGGAACATTCCATCGTGGCCAACCTGAACACGGTTAATTCGGACCTGCTCAGCGAAGGGGAGATCGCGCTTTCGGAAATGGCTTTCCTCGCGCTACATGCGGAAGAGGGCGCATACGTTTCCGTATCCCACCTCGGGCCGCTTCATTCCATGAGCTACGTGCGGGCAAAGATCTTCGGAAAGCAGATCCCGCCGGAAGGAATAGACGAGATCGTGAGCGACGTGGTGAAAGGAAACTACTCCAACGTTCACCTCGCGTCGTTCATCACGGCGTTTGCAGGCGACCACATGAGCGCCGGTGAAGTCATTTCACTGACAAAAGCAATGATCGCCTGCGGCAACAGGATCACCTGGGGAAAAAATATGATCGTCGACAAACATTGCATCGGCGGGTTACCCGGCAACCGCACGACGCCGATCGTGGTGCCGATCATTGCCGCGGCCGGGCTCACCATGCCGAAAACATCTTCCCGCGCGATCACCTCGCCTGCCGGAACAGCGGACACGATGGAGGTCATGACGCCGGTGAACCTGGGAATCGAAAAAATAAAAGAGGTCGTGGAGAAGGAAGGCGCCTGCATTGCGTGGGGCGGAATTGCGAACCTCAGTCCTGCGGATGACATCCTCATCCGCGTGGAACGTGCGCTCGATCTTGACAGCGAGGGACAGATGATCGCTTCCGTGCTGTCGAAAAAAGTGGCGGCGGGCTCCACGCACGTCGTGATCGATATGCCGGTGGGCGAAACAGCGAAGCTGCGCAGCATTGAAAGCGCGAACCACCTGATGGTGATGATGGAGGAAGTGGCGCATGCGATCGGGCTGAAAATAAAAGTGGTGATCACCGACGGAACGCAGCCGGTGGGAAGAGGCATAGGCCCCGTGCAGGAAGCGATCGATGTATTGTCGGTGCTGCGCAATGAAGAGGACGCGCCGCCGGACCTGAGGCAAAGAGCGCTGCTCATTGCAGGTGAGCTGCTCGAGCTATCCGGGAAAGCGGAGCAGGGGGAAGGAAATAAAATGGCGTCCGCGCTGCTCACGTCGGGAAAAGCGTACGAAAAGTTCCTCGCCATCTGTGAAGCGCAGGGCGGATTCACGGAACCGGTGCAGGCAAAATACACGCACCAGGTCGCTGCTGAAAAAACAGGCACCGTGGTGAGCATCGACAACCGCAGGCTGGCGCAGATCGCGAAGCTTGCCGGTGCGCCGGACCATCGCGCCGCGGGAATAAAATTCCTGTCGCCGGCAGGAAAGAAAGTGACGAAGGGCGAAGCGCTTTTTATCATTTACACGGAAGCGGAAGGACAGCTGGAATATGCGCTTCAATACTATGAATCCGAAAAGAACATCATCACGATAAACTGACGCGTATGAATGCAACGCTGTTCGCTTTGCCGGGCAATGAAACCGCTGCGAAGCTGATTTCCGGAAGACTGGGATGTGAAACGGGGCAATGCATCCTGCGTCAGTTTCCTGACGGAGAAACCTACCTGCGCCTGGAGTCGGATGTGCGCGGAAAGACGATCATTCTTCTCTGCACGCTCGACCGTCCCGATGCGAAGATCATCCCGCTCTATTTTTTCGCGGGAACGCTGAGAAAAGCCGGCGCAAGAAAGATCCTGCTGGTCGCACCCTACCTGGCTTACATGCGGCAGGACAAGCAATTCCATCCCGGTGAATCAGTCACGTCGGAACATTTTGCGGCGCTGCTTTCTTCATTCACCGACGGGCTGATCACCGTCGATCCGCACCTGCACAGGCGGAAGTCGCTGAACGAGATCTATACAGTTCCGTCTGTGGCAGTTCATGCTGCGGAACATATTGCGGAATGGATAAAACAAAACGTGAAGCAGCCGGTGCTTGTCGGTCCGGACGGGGAAAGCGGGCAGTGGGTGAGTGAAGTGGCGAAGCTCGCGGGCGCACCGTTCACCGTGCTTACGAAAGAAAGGACCGGTGATGCCGAAGTGAAAATTTCAGTCCCGCACATCGCGCAGTTCAGGAACACGCACACGCCCGTGCTCGTTGACGACATTATTTCCACGGGACGCACGATGACAGGAACGATCGCGCACCTGCGGGAAGAAAAAATGAAACCGACCGTCTGCATCGGCATTCATGCTGTTTTTTCAGGCGATGCGTACAGCGACCTGAAACGTGCGGGTGTGGAAAAGGTCGTCACGTGCAACACGATCCCGCATGAAAGCAATGCGATAAATGTTCTCGATAGTGTTGCCGGTTCCATTGGAAAAATAAAGCTGTAAACCATCCTTGCGGCGCATTGTTTTTCGGGCGCAATCCCCGTAATATTGCATCAGCTTTTTCCAGCCTGATGTTCCTCCGCGCATTCCGTAGCGTTGAAAAATTCCTGAAAGGGTTGCCGGTGATCCGCGACATTCCCGGGTTCAACTCGCTTCCGGAAGCCATTACGCCGCACAACCTGCGTTTCTACAAGCTCAACAACCTCGTGCAGACGCTCGGCATGTTCGTGCATGCATCGTGGATACTTCTTTTCGCTGTTCTGCATGTTTACACGCTGGCCTACATCAACGTTCTCAGCGTTGCCATTTACATTTTCAACATCGTCATCAACCGGCGCGGGTATCATTTCACCGCCTCATCCATCATGGTCACGGAGATCGCCGTTCATCAAATTATCGCCGTGAAGTTCTTCGGGCTCGACGCGGGGTTCCAGTATTACCTTATCGTGATCACTCTTTTCCCGTTCCTGATGCCGAAGGGAAAATGGACGCTGAAGGGAATTCTGCTCGCCGGCTGCCTGACGACCTTCATCCTCCTCGATTATTTCCTGAAAGATGCGCAGCCCTGGGAAACGCCCGGTTCGGGCACGCTCGGCTTCATCCGCATTTCCAACATCGCCATGTCGTTCATTTCACTCTGCATCAGCGGAGCGTATTTTAATCTCGCTATGCACGAAACCGAAGCGGATCTCGCGAAAAAGACCAGCGAGCTGATCGAAGCGGAGAAAAAAGCGACGCTGGGCAATGTGGCGACCGAGATGGCGCACGAGATACAGAACCCGCTGAACTTCGTTAATAATTTTTCCGAGATGAATGAAGAGCTTTTGCTGGAGCTGAAAAACGAGATGGAAAGATCGGGAAGCAACGAAGAAGCGATCGCGATCCTGAACGACCTCCTGGAGAACAGCAAGCGCATCAAAACAAACGGGCAGCGCGTTTCGAAGATCGTCAGCCTGCTGCAGGACCGTGTGAACAAGCTCTGATCGTCGCTGCTCGCTGCGGTGCCTTCGCAATTTTCTATTCCAGCTCCTGCAGCTCTTTCTCCAGCTCTTCCATGGCTTTCGTGCACACGACGGTGACGTGTCCGATCAGATCGGGAAGCGTTTCGAGGTTCGTTTCATCCATCGCGTTCTTTTCGATCTCGCGGACCGTTTCCTTGATCGAGCTGAGCCCGATGAAATCCAGCGAGGGTTTCATTTTGTGCGCGACGCCCCGGAGCTCTTTCCACTGGCTGCTGCCGAGGTATTGTTTCATCTGGCTGAGCATTCCCGGTGTCTGGCCGAGGAACGCGTTGATCATTTTCCGCATGAACACATTATTCCCTTCCGCAATGCCGCGCAGGTACGTCAGGTCGGTGACGTGCTCCCCGGCCATACCAGCGGAAGGAAGATCTTTTTCCGGCGATGCGTCTTCCCCCGGAACAGGTTCGCGGTGAAGCAGGCGGCAGATCTTTTCGTAAAGCATTTTCCGGTCGAACGGTTTTGAAATGTAATCGTCCATTCCGCAGCCGATGCACTTTTCCTTTTCGCCGACGATCGCATGCGCTGTCATCGCGATGATGGGAATGGAAGATTTCGGGGAAGGCAGGTTGCTGCGGATGAAACGCGTCGCTTCGTAACCATCCATTTCCGGCATCTGTATATCCATCAGGACGAGATCGTATTCTTCCACATCCAGCTTTTCCACCGCGATCTTCCCGTTTTCCGCGATGTCGAGGGCAAAGCCCCATTTCTCGAATACTTTTCGCGTGAGCATCTGGTTCATCTCGTTGTCTTCGGCCAGGAGCACTTTCACTTTTTCCGGGATCTCTGTCGATTGCAGCTCGGCCGCGTCGGCCTGCGCAATGTCTTCGGGCCTGCTTATTCCGTACGGAAGCGTCACGGTGAAAACGGAACCTTTGCCCACTTTGCTTTTTACTTCCACGGAACCGCCCTGCTGGTCGGTAAGCTGGCGGACGATCGTCAGCCCGAGGCCGGAGCCTCCGTATTTCCGCGTCGTTTCGTTGCTGGCCTGCGTGAAGCTTTCGAAGATCGCCGGCAGCTTGTCTTCCGCAATGCCGATGCCGGTATCGGTCACCGTGAATCTCAGCACACAGTTTTCCTCATCGCGCGAAGCCAGTTCCGCTTTAACGGTTACGTTCCCCTTCTCCGTGAATTTTATCGAATTGCCGGCAAGGTTGAGCAGGATCTGGCGCAGGCGCAACGCATCCCCGTTCACGTACTCGGGAATTTCCTGCATGTCGGCGATTCCCTTGAGCGAAATATTTTTCTTGCGCGCCGCGTAATCCAGCGTGAGCAGCACGCCGCTGATGACGTCATTCACGCGGAACGGCTGTTTCTCGAACGTGACCTTCCCGGATTCGAGCTTTGAAAAATCGAGGATGTCATTGATGATCGAAAGAAGATTGTCGGCGGAAAGCTTGACGGCTTCAAGGCATTCTTTCTGCTCGGGCAGGTTCTCTCCTTCGATCAGCAGGTCCGTCAGCCCGACGATCGCATTCATCGGCGTGCGGATCTCGTGGCTCATCTTTGCCAGGAACTGCTCTTTTATGTGGAGCGATTCTTCCAGCTCTTTTTTCGCCTTCATCAGCTCGGAAAGCGCGCGGCTTCCTTTTTTCAGGGAATGTTCGGCGATGCGGTTGGCGAGAATGAGATCTTCCTCGATCTGCTTGCGTTCGGTGATATCCGAATCGATCGCGATGATGCGCTCCACGTTGCCGTCCTTGCCGAGCACGGGCGTGAGCGTGGTGATGACCCAGTATTCTTTTCCGCTGCGCGAAAAGTTTTTTCCTTCGTACGTGACGGGTTTTTTATCGCGGAGGATCTGCTCATAGAACTGCATCTGCCGGGAAAGGCCGGTCGGGTCTCCGCGCCGCAGGATCTCGCCGTGCGTGTTTTTCACTTCTTCGAGCGAATAGCCGCTCAGGCGGGAAAAACCTTCGTTCACCCATTCGATGTTGCCGGTGCTGTCGGCGATCACGACCGCGTTGTAGGATTTCGTTGCCGCGGTGGCGAGCTTTTCCATCTCGTGCTCGAGTATCGTTTCCGTAATGTCCTGCGCGGTGCCGATCATCTTTTTCACGCTGCCGTTGTTTTGTATTACTACCTCGCCGCGGGCATGCAAAATGCGGACAACATTATCCTTCCGGATGATGCGGTAATTGAAATCGAAGGGCCTGCACAGCTTTTTCGTTTCGTCCGTAACCGCTTTCACGTGTTCCCGGTCGGCAGGGTGCGTCATGCTGACGACGGTTGCCGGATCGATCCTGTCGTTCTGTGTGAGCCCGTATATCCTGTACATCTCTTCCGACCAGACGAGCGATCCTGTTTCAAGGTCCCATTCCCAGCTGCCGAGGTGTGCGACATGCTGCGCCATGATCAGCAATGCTTCGTTCTGCCGCATGGAGATCTCGGCTTTTTTCTGTTCCGTAATATCGCGGATGATCTTGGCGTAACCCTTCAGGTGACCGTCGTCGTCGTAAAGCGCAGTGTAAAGAACATCGGCGTAAAAGCGGGTTCCGTCTTTCCGGGTACGCCAGCCTTCAACGCGGTAATCGCCGTTCTTCAATGCGTTCTCCAGGTTTTTCATGGGCTCGCCGGCGTGCACCTGCTCGTCGGAATAAAAAACGGAAATATGTTTTCCGATGATATCTTCGCCGTAATACCCGCTGATCCGCTGCGCGGCCTCGTTCCAGCTGATGACATAGCCGTTCACGTCGGTCATGAAGATGGCGTAGTCTTTTATGTTTTTCATCATCAGCCGGAAGCGTTCCTCGCTTTCACGCAGCAACACGTTCGACTGTTTGCGCGCATGAATGTTCTGGCGAAGCTCGTCCGTCATGCGATTGAATGAATCCGCGAGCTGGCCGATCTCGTCCTGCGAGAATTTCTGCGCGTGCACCTGCAGGTTTCCTGTCGCCACTGTTTCCGAAGCGCGGATGATCTCTTTGAGCCCGCGGTGAATTCCCTTGCTGACGGAAAACGTAAGCAGCAGCCCGCTGATCTCGACCGTGAGCGCAATGCAGAAAAGAATTTTCAGGATGAGCTGTTCGAGCCATCGCGAACCTTCGCCGAGCGTATAGGAAAAATCATCTTCCAGCCGCGTCAGGCCCAGGTTGATGGGCGTAATGCGCTGCAGTATCGCGTCGATCTTTTCCTGCGAAGGCGATACGGAGGTGATCTCTTTGTGCAGCTGCTCGCCGAGCGGGAGCAGGGGCGCGCTGGCGCTATCGGCCTGCACCCATATCCGGATCGCTTTTTCAATGTAGGAGATGCGGTAAAAGCGGCGGAACAGGTGGTACATTCCGTCCACGTCCTGCGGGTTGTTGCGGCCTTCGATGAAACCAAGGCGCACAACGTTGATGTCCGGTTCTTTTTTCTGCATCTCCATCCGCGCTTTATGATCGCCGAGCGGAACGCGCATGAAACGGAGAAAATCCGCGTAGTCCGTCTCATTGCGCGAGTGGCCGTATTTTTCAAGATGATAGATGGCATCCTTCTGCGCTTTCGACCAGAGACCTTCCCCGCCCACGTAAGCGCGCACCGATGAAAGCGTATTGACGGCGAACAGCAGCGTCGCCAGCTCCAGCGCGATCAGCAGGGCCATGATGCCCACGGTGAAATACAGTTTCCGCGAAATGGAAACGTTGTTGAGCCACCTGAGGAGTATGAAGTTTTTCATAGGATGACAGGTTCAGTTCGTTTCTCCGCCGCAAAAAATGCGGAAAGAGAAGTACGCAGGGAAACAATGCGGTGGAAAAGATACTGCCGGAATGAAAGACCGCCTGTTCTCATGCTTTTTTCTTTTTCCCGGTTCACAGGGGACAGAAAAAACAAGTGAAGCGTATTTATTGCCTGCCCGGAATAAAACTGCACGGACATCCCTCCGGGAGCCGTTCAGCAGGCAGGTTCCATGCGTACCGCAATTCTGGATTATATTATACTCCCCGGCGAAAAAAAGGTTAGCGGTCTGCGCTGTTTTTTGCGGTAAATCCTGCGTTTTTTTCCAACCATGTAAAGCAATCTTCCAACCGTCTGCCGGAATTCGTCCATGCGACGAAATTGCAGTCCGGCCCGCTTCGCTGCTTCGTAAATTAGGTATGCAAATCAAAACCGCTGTGTCATGGAAACAACAATGATGGAAAACACCCTGCCTGCTGTAAAAGAGGTGCGGAAGAAAGACACTGAAGTGCGGATTGCGATCGTGGAAGACGATCCGATGTTCAGGCATGCGATGGAATGTTACCTGAACAAGCTGCCCGGCAACCGGGTGTATTCGTTCGATTCGGGCGAATCCTGTTTCAGGCATTACCACCTGATCGATCCCGAGATTCTTATTCTCGATTACCGGCTGAATGAAAATTCAGAAGCGGGCGGCATGGACGGACTGGACATTCTCCACGAAGTGAAAAGCGTGCATCCTGCTATCGAGGTGATCTTCGTTTCCGGGCAGGAAAGCTTCGAAGTGGCGACCGCGGCGATCAAGGGCGGTGCGTCCGACTATATCATCAAGGACGACAAGGCGCTGAAAAACATGCTGGACGATGTCGCGCGCATATCGACGGACATCCGTTCCCGCCGCGAACGTTCCCGCATCCTCACGTGGATCTTCGTCATCGCTGCTTTCACGCTGGGCGTGCTGCTTTTTGCATCGCTCACTGATTATACGGGCGCCACCGGCCCGCTGAAGATCCTGCTCGTCGCTGCAGCCGCCGCTTTCGTAGTGGTGGCGCTTTTCCCGGAGCGGAAGAAAAAAAGAAAGCAGGGTCTTTCCACCGGGTTTTTCCATTCACGGAAAGAACGGCCGGGAATGTGGGTTGACTGACTGAACCGCAATAACGAAAGTCATGAACACATCCATCCATAAGAACAGCAAAAACAGGAAATTCCTCCCGCAGGAATTTACCGTGTTCATCGTGGACGACGATGCTTTCTATCTTTCTGCATTGGCGTTCCGCCTGATGAAAACGATCCACGACCATAACGTCAAAATTTTCTGCTACAGCTCCGGCGAGGAATGCGTGCAGAATCTCGGCCTGCATCCTTCGCTGGTGATCCTGGACTATTATCTCAGTTCTGGACAGCAGGCCGCCATGAGCGGAATGGACGTGATGAGAAGGATCAAGAGCGTTTACCCGCACGTGCCGGTGATCATGCTTTCCGGGCAGCACAGCATGTCGGTTGCGCTGAATACGCTGCGCGAAGGCGCGTACACTTACGTGATCAAAGACAAGCTCGCACCGTACTCGATCGAAAAGATCATTTCGCGGTTCGTGTCCGGGAGATCCGCCGCCGTGCACTGATGTGTGGCCGTTTTTTCCCGGGATGTCGTCCCGGAAGAGCAGGATGCGGGTGAAATACAGCCGGGCGTCGAAAACGCGCCGGGAGGAAATGACGCGTGAATTATTTTCGCAACAGAAGTTGAATAAGTTCGTTGTCACCGGAACGTTGCAAGGCAGAACGCAGGGACGAAACAGGTCAGATGATCTGTACATCCGCTCCGTGCCTCCGTGCTGTTTTCCCATTGCACCATCAGGATCTCAGGCAGAAGAATGATCATCATGTCCGTCATTTCTTCTGCCGTTTTCCGTTCCCGGGCACGCTTATGAATTTCTCGGGATCTCGTTGAGAAGCA
>DASTSF010000097.1:0-2899 GCA_035760825.1 Bacteroidia bacterium | reverse complement strand
CGGGCGCAAGTCGAGACGTTCCCTTTCTTTTTCTGCGACCAGGAAGGAAATGTGCAACACACATTCAACCGGAAAATAAAACGGAATTAGAATTTACAGATTCCTGTCCATCCGCTTGTAATAGCTGAGAAAAATGATCGCGAACGTAAGCGAAATTCCTGCGTCGGCCCAGCTTGTCACGCCCGAATCGTGCACGAGCAGCTGGATGATGATCTTCAGCAGCGAAACATACAGGAACATTTCCGCCGCCCATTTTTTCATGTTCCATACGCCGACGAATGAAATAAAACGCGCGGCTGTGATCAGCCCGTAAACGATCGGGTACCACCCGGCGATCGAACGGATCGAAGGCGAGGAAATGAGAATGATCTGTCCTGCGGAAAAGATAAAACCGGCCACGCAGAGGATGGAGATCAGGATGGGCCGTTTGGTCGTTTTTGCCAGTGACATGCGTCTCTTTTTTCTTTTCCGTCGCGCCCGGGATCAGTTCTGCCGTATCGCTTCCACCGGGTCGAGCTGCGCAGCGGAATAAGCGGGAATGAATCCCGAAATAATCCCGATCAGCACGCTGATGGTAAGACCCAGCGAAATGTTCGACGCGGTGAGGATGAACCCGAAATCGATGAAATGGTTGGCCACCAGCACCAGGATAAAATCGAACACGAGCCCGATAACGCCGCCCAGCAGGCACAGGATCACCGATTCGGCGAGGAACTGCAGGAGAATGAACCAGCTTTTCGCGCCGAGCGATTTCTGTATCCCGATCTGGTTCGTGCGCTCACGCACGGAAACGAACATGATGTTCGCGATCCCGAAACCGCCCACAAGAATGGAGAACGCGCCGATGATCCAGCCTACGTTGCCCACCACGCCGAACATTTTTTCCATCGGCTCCGACAAAATGCTCACTTCGTTCAGCGCGAAATTGTCTTCCTCCACCGGTTTCAGCCGGCGCAGGCTCCGCATGATGCCTGTGAGCTCATCTTTCAGGTCGGGAATGGCCACGTTGTCTTTCGCTTTGATCATGATGTACGGATCGAGCTCGTCCCGCTGCACATCCACCAGCGTGCGCGCAAAATTCAGCGGCACCACGATCTCGTTGTCGCTCGTGTTCCCGATCATGCTCTCGCCTTCCGATTTGAAAATGCCGATCACGTTCACTTTCCGCCCGTACATCTTGATCGGCCCGAGTGCCTCCTGCCCGTGGAAAAGCGCATCGGCGATATTGCTCCCGATCAGGCACACGGCGCGGCCCGTCTCGGCTTCCTGCTGCGTAAAATAACGGCCCGAGGAAAGATCGAATGTCTTGACCTTGTTGTAATCGAACGTCGTTCCCACCACTGTCGCGTTCTCCACGTAGGATGTTCCGTAGTTCACGGTCGTCCGCGTATTCACCGTGTACACCACCGCGTCCGCTTTCGTGCTGCGTTTCTTCACTTCATCTGCTTCGAATATCTTGGGAACGGGACGGTTCATGTATTTCCACCACGCATAATCGCCCGGTGTGAACCACGGCCATTTCTGCACGAACACGACGTTCTCGCCAAGCGATTTCACGCTGCTCGTGATCTTGTTCGCCATCGAATCCACGGCGGTGAACACGGCGATGATCGCGAAAATACCGATGGTGATGCCCAGCAGGGAAAGGATCGTCCGCAGGCGGTTCACACGCAGTGCGTGCAGCGCAAACAAAAGACTTTCCCGCAGAAGGGTCAGAAAAAGCATGGGCAAAGTTACTCGTTTTCATTCGGGGCGCCCCTGCCTGTGCGTTAAATAACCTTCGCTCCCGTCTTCGCCTCGTCCCTGCGGTTCCTCGTTGCTCACCCGGGGCCGGGAAAGCTGCTTCTGCGCATCAAAAGGAAATTACTCGTGCACCACCTTACGCACCGCCGGCGGCTGATCATCCACCTGCACGCGGATGAAATAAATTCCCCCGGCAAGCGATGAAAGATCGAGCGTCCGTTCATAAGTTCCCGAAACATTCGTTTCCTTCCGCTCGCTCACGACCTGCCCCGACAGGTCGGTCACCGAGATCACGACGCTATTGTCATGCAGCATGTCCATACGCACTGAAACGGAATTCTGCGCCGGGTTGGGAAAAACCGCCAGGCCGGGCGGACCACCGCCGGGATCTTCGACGCCGCTTTCGGAATTAGCGGAACAGATGGTCTGGTAAACGATCGTATGGTTGACAAAAACGACAGCCGGCGTGTTCCTTGCCGTGGCGCTGACGGTGGTAAGCACGGAATCCATGATGTACGAAACGGTGTCGTGGTCGACAACCAGCGTGCTGTCATCGCAGGCGGCATTGCCGGAAGGGTCTGTTTTCACGACGACGACATTCATGTAGTCCTGCGAATACCCGTTCAGCAGGAAACCGTTATCTGTCGTTTTTTCCAGCGAAAAAGAAAGATCGGAAACGGAACCGTAATTTTTCGCCCAGGCCGGAACTCCCGCGCTGTCCGTATGCATCAGGTAACGGCCTCCGCTGTACCCGTCGCTGATCAGCGCCGTGTAGCCGCTTCCGTCGGGAACGACCGCGTAACCTTCGTCATACGAGGAGGTGGAAGTGTTCAGGTAATAGTCATCCGTCCACTGGATCGTTCCTGCGCCGTTCGTCTTCATCAGCACAGCTTCCGATGAACCCGAAGAGTAGCTGGTCTGGTAGCCGGAAGCGATGTAGCCCCCGTCGCTTGTGGCCCTTGAATCGAAAAGCTCACCCGGCGTGTTCGTTATCCTGCACCATAGCACATTACCGTTCGCGTCGGTTTTGAAAAGCGTCATCCTGTAGTCGAACGATCCGCTGCAGATGTAGTCACCGTCCGCCGTTGGCAAAGCCGAATAAAGAACACCTCCGTAAAGCGGCGAAGGGGTGTTATAACATTGGCCCCATTGCACC
>DASTSF010000096.1:0-3854 GCA_035760825.1 Bacteroidia bacterium | reverse complement strand
CACGGAAAACGCGGATAACCCGGACGGCAATATCTATACGCTGCTCGAATTGCCGAAATACATTGGGACCGGAAATTACCATAACTACGGCATTGCCATTACCGGTCCGGCCGATCCGGACAAGGAAACACGGCCGGTTCGCATCGACACGAATCTCAATTACGAATGGCCCCAGATCAGCGGAACGAAAGATGCTCCGGAACCGATGCCCCTTATTCTTACCATCACCGTTTCTGGTCTTACCCCAGGCACGACTTACAACCTGTACAAATACTGCGACGAAAATGATGTGCCCGTGCGGAACTTCAACGCCGATGCAAAGGCGAAGAACAATCCACCCTGGCAGGTTATCAAAAATCCACCAGGCAGCACCTGGGGGACTTCCCATCCCATCCAATCTAACGAGAAGTTTTTCCTGCGATGCGTGCCGGCTTAGAGGATCGCGCCGGGGTGGATCTCCTGTTTTGCCGCCCGGGAGCGCGGTAAGGCGTTGCCGGTCTCCCGGTAATCAGGCCCCTGTTTGCTGTCATTTCCCGGAAATTCTCTACATTTGCCTCCCGTTTCCGGAAAATCCGGGCGGTAAAACAATCAAATCACAACAAATGCCTGCGAAGATCAGACTTCAACGCCATGGTAAAAAAGCTTCTGCTTTTTTCCACATCGTTGTTGCGGACAGTCGTGCCCCACGGGATGGGAAGTTTATTGCGAAAATAGGCACCTATAATCCTAACACGAACCCGGCAACAATCGAACTCGACAACAACACCGCCTTCGAGTGGCTCCAGAAAGGCGCACAGCCCACGGACACCTGCCGGGCTATTCTCTCCTACAAAGGCGTGCTGTATCGCCAGCACCTGCACAAGGGCGTCCTCAAAGGCGCGCTGACGCAGGAACAGGCCGATGCGAAGCTCGCGAAATGGATGGAAGAAAAACAGGCGAAGATCCAAAGCAAGATCGACCGTCTCTCCGGCGAAATGACCAGCGCTGCCAAAAAGAAAATGGCTGAAGAAACAGCTGCGAAAGAATCCAAAGCAGCGAAAGTGGCTGCGAAGAAAGCCGCTGCCGTTGAAGCTCCGGCTGCTGAAACTCCTGCAGAAACCACGGAGACAGCAGAGAATACGGAAAACAACGCGTAAGTTTTCAGCGCTGAACAATAACGAAAAGCCCCGGTAGCGGGGCTTTTTTCATTTGGGATATTCCACGCGGACGTGGTAAATGCTCCGCAGCTTTTTCTTGAATATCTTTTTGATCGCCGAAATGTCCTTCATCGTAATGTCGGAGTTGTCGAACTGGTGCTGGTCCGCCTGGTGATCGATTATGCGGTCCACCAGCCCGTCAATGCTTTCGCCGTCGTACTTCTTCAGGCTGCGTGAAGACGCTTCCACCGAATCCGCCATCATCAGCACGGCCGTTTCCTTGGAATACGGAATAGGTCCCGGGTAACGGAACAGTTCCTCGTCGATGAATTCTTCGGGGTTGTTTCGCTTGTAGAGCGAGAGGAAATACGAAGTGTTCGTCGTTCCGTGGTGCGTGCGGATAAAGTCGATCACGATGTCGGGCAGCTTTGCCGCTTTCGCCTTCTCGATCCCTTTGATGACGTGACTGATGATGATCGCGGCGCTTTCCTCGAATGTCAGCTCATCGTGCGGGTTAACGCCGGTCGCCTGGTTCTCGATGAAATACATCGGCATGTCGCCCTTCCCGATATCGTGGTACATCGCTCCTGTGCGCACAAGCAGCGAATTTCCGCCCACGCGGCGTATCGCTTCTTCCGCGAGGTTCGCCACCTGTATGCTGTGCTGGAATGTGCCGGGCGCTCTTTCCGCCAGCTCCCGAAGCAGCGGGCTGTTCGTATCACCCAGTTCGAGCAGTGTCACATCCGACACAAAGCCGAATAATTTCTCAAAGAAAAAGATCAGCGGGTAAGCGAGAAGGACCAGCAACGCGCTCACCGCATAATTCACCAGCTCGTTCATCCGGATGCTCTGCATCTCGCCTTCCTGTATGGCGGTGATCGCAAGATGAAGCATGACGTAAACGCAAAGAATGGCGATCACCGAATAAAAAAGCTGTGCGCGTGTGCGCATGTTCACGATGCTGAAAATGGCCGTGATGCCGGCCAGCAGCTGGATCACGAGAAATGAGTAGCGGTCGGCCGGCAGACTGATCGTAATGATCACCGTGGTGATCAGGTGAACAAAAAGAGCGATGCGCGTATCGAAGAATGCACGCATGATCACCGGAAGGATGCAGAAAGGCAGTGCGAGCACGGGCACATTTTCCACGACAGACGGAATATACGACATGCACACGGTGAGCACGATCATCAGCAGGATGAAGAGCAGCTTCGGGTCGTTCCCGAGTATTTCTCTCCTGAAGAGGCGCAGGAACTGGAAAAGGATAAAAAGGCAGAATGCGGCAAGCCCGGTCTGCCCGAACAGCAGCGCCCAGTTGCTGCCGCCGGCATGCAGCGAAAGAAATTCCTGCCGGAAACTTTCCAGCTCCTGGTAATTCGCTTCATCGACGATCTCGCCGCGGTCGATAATATCCTGCCCCTTGCTGATCGCGCCGCGTGTCGGTGAAATATTGTCCAGCACCTGCTGCAGCGATTGCTTCGTCAGCGAACTGTCGTACACCACCGTCGCGGAAAATGCCGTCTGCTTCGTATCCCACAATTTCGCATCCGCCGCGTTCAGCTTCTTCCGCACCAGCGAATCCGCCGACACCGGGTCGGCGTATTCCCCGAGGTAATGTTCCTCCTCCACTTTTCCCGTCACCACGAGCACTTCATCTTCCGGACCTTTCCCGGCGCCGTTGGTGATGGCACGTATTCCCCCGGAAAGGACATCTTTCACCGCCGACAGGATAGCCGGCCTGCTGCCGAACTCCGCCGAAAATTTTTCCAGCAATTGTTTCTCCGCATTTTCATCCTTCCGGAAATACGGAACAAATTTTTCCGTCAGCTCTTTACGTTCGGAGGCCAGCTCATCCGGCGATTTCTGTATTGCGAAATCGAACGGTGCGATGAGGCTTTCATAAGGCCATGGCCGGTTCTTCAGGCTTTCGGGGTCATAACGGAACCGGAATCCCTTCGGGTAGAGATAAACGATCAGCGCAAGGCTGGAAAGGAAGAGAAAGGCTTTGTAAAGAAGCGAGTGCCGGTCGCGGATAAAGGAGAAAAATCGGTTCATTCAATAGCTGTCAATAATGATCGTTTTTCTTGTCATGCCGCGCCTGTTGCCCCGTCGTTCATCGGCGTGTTGATCTTCATCAGGTACGTATCCACCTGCCGCAGGAAAAATTTCAATCCTTTCCCGGCGCTGCTTTCAATCTGCATGTCATGAATGTAATTATCGTCTTCGTACAGACCGATCTTGAATTTCGCCATGGAAAGCGCAGAAAGAAATGTCAGGACGGGCTCGCCGGTAAAATTGATATCGATAAGAATATCGAACGGCTCCTCCATGAAATTTTTCAGGATATGATCCGACGGTTTTCCGTACCAGTTGTGCGACTTCACACCGAAAAAATCGTAATCGATCTTGGAATACTGCACGTACGGCTCCTGCTTTCCGTGGTAATACACCACCACCTTCACTTTTTTCTTCAGCTCACGCAGGTAGGAAACATATTTTTTCAGCAGCTCGAATTCTTCACTGCCGGTAAAAAGGTAAACGATGCCGATGGTTTTCGCTTCCGCGATATTGAAAGCCGTTTTTTCCCTTCGCAGCAACGCCGCTTCGGAACGTATCCTCCGTTCGGCGAGCTTCTTCTTTATGTTGCCGGCAAAACTCAATTCAGCGGATCATTTTCATGAATTCCTCTTCGGAAATAATCGCTACGCCCAGCTTTTC
>DASTSF010000095.1:0-2558 GCA_035760825.1 Bacteroidia bacterium | reverse complement strand
TGCAAAGTGAATGCGCTGTTTTTCCCCTCCGCTCAGTGAATTGTACAGGCGATCCGCAAGGTGCCTGGCTTTGAAATAGTCCATCGCTTCATTCACGATCTTGCGGTCATAAGGTGATGGCGTTCCGGAAAAATGCGGATGCCTGCCCATCATTACTACTTCTTTCACACGGATCGGGAATGGAATTTCGGTTTGTTGCGACAGGAATGCGCGAATGACGGACAAAGATTCACGATCGCGCGAGGTGAAAATCTTTTCGTCATAACTGACAGTTCCGCTGACAGGGAAAAGCTGCAGACCGGCGATTTTCAGCAACGTTGATTTGCCCGCTCCATTCGGCCCGATCAATACGTTCAATCTGCCGGGAAGGAAAGACGCAGTAATATTATCCAGCAACATTTTGTTGCCGATGCGGTGACTGATATTTTTCAGTTCAAGCATGTTTATTCCCCGAAAAAATCCGTTGACCGGCGTACGAGATAAAGAAAGAACGGCGCGCCGACAATTGAAGTAATGATCCCGATTGGTATTTCTGCAGGAGCAAGAGAAGTTCGGGCAATGATGTCGGCGAGGTTCAGAAGGATAGCGCCGGCAAGTGCGCTGCCGAAAATCACTGATCTCGTATTGCTGATATTCATTCTCCTGACGAGGTGCGGAACGACAAGCCCGACAAAACTAATGACGCCTGTAAATGCTGTAACACCGGCGACCATGAGAACAACAAGAAAGCTTACCTGCAGTTTCAGCCGGCGCGTGTTTACACCCAGCATGGTTGCTTCTTCTTCTCCGAGCAACATGGCCTGCAGATCCTTTGCTTTTCGCAAACTGAAGATCATGGCAATCGTGCAAATGATACCGACAATGAATACGGCTGTCCAGCTTGCACCGGAAAGCGTTCCAAGATTCCAGAAAGTGATGGAACGTGCCTGCGGATCGCGGGCGAGATACGAGAGAAAACCGACACCACTCATGAACATTGCATTGACAGCGATACCGCAGAGAAGCAACGTTGTTACCGATTGTTTTTTTGTTCCGGCGGAAGCAAGCAGGTAAACAAGCCAGGTGGCAAATGCTCCTCCGCAAAATGCAGCAATCGGCATGGTCCATTCACCGGGCGTCCATTTCATGGCGGAACCGAACACAAAAAGCAATGCCGCGCCGAATGCTGCACCACCTGAAGTTCCGATAAGCCCCGGCTCAACGATCGGATTACGGAATAACGCCTGGGTTACTGCTCCTGCCGCAGAAAGCGCTGCTCCTGCTATGCAGCACAGGATAACGCGCGGCATACGGATATAAAAAAATATCCGTTCGTCGAGTGAAGATTGACTGATGGTCCCGGAAAACAAATGAACAACTGTGCCGTACATATCTTTCCATGAGATGGTGATTGCACCAAAAATGAATGAAATGAAAAATGTAAGTACAAAGGCGATCCAGAGGATACTGTAAACTGTGCGTTTACCCATGATTATTTCTGGTGGATCAATTGAATGAGCTGAATAATGTTTTTGCCGGTGCGTGGCCCGTAATACATCATGTCATGTTCTTCGACACGATAAATGCGGTTGTTCTTTGCAGCATTCGTAGTTGCAACACCCGGCAGCGTTTTCACCGCATCAACAGAGCCGAGGCGATCATAACCGTAATCAGTCACAAGAATCACATCGGGGTTTGCAGCGGCAATTGTTTCGGCAGAGAGCGGCATCATTCCTTTTTCACCTTCGACCGGGTTTTGTGCGCCTGCCATGGAAAGTAAGTTTGTTGTTATACTGTGCTTGCCGACAATGAGGTAGCTGTTGCCGATCCTTCCGAAGTGAATGACAACCACTTTGATCATGGTATCGCCACCAAGTTTTTCTTTCGCTTCAACAGCGGCCTGCATATCATCGGTGAGCACTTTGCAGAGCGAATCGGCCTGCACTTTTCTTCCGAAATATTCTCCCATTTCGCGGAACAGGCCTTTCGTCTCTTCAATGGTTTCTGCTTTTCCAAATGTCTTGATCGGGATTTTCAGCTGGTCGAGCTGGCGAAGTACATTATCAGGCCCGACATTATTATCATGCATTACAACAGTCGGATTCATGGAAATAATTCCTTCGGCACTCAACATACGGTGATAACCGACATTGGGAAGTGATTTGATCGCATCAGGATATGTGCTCGAAAGATCGACCGCAACGAGGTTCCGTTCTGCACCCAGTGCATAAATAATCTCGTTGTATTGTTTGGAAACGCAGACAATTCTCACGACCTGTTTATCCTTTGCAGGATCACTGGTATTGGAGAA
The DNA here is from genome assembly GCA_035760825.1 of Bacteroidia bacterium. Classification (GTDB taxonomy): domain Bacteria; phylum Bacteroidota; class Bacteroidia; order Palsa-965; family Palsa-965. Next base: position 268 of record DASTSF010000095.1, on the reverse strand, counting down.
TCGTCCGCACGCCGTAAGCGCGATAACCGCAGCGGCGTAAAAAAGGTTTTTTTTCATAGCAGTATTTTTTTTAATACCCGGGGAAGAACCGGGAACCACTTCGTTTTGCGGCAGGGAAGTCGTACCGGAAAAACCACCAGTTCTTCGCCCGGGTATTCTTTACCGTTTATTTCTTCTTATCCAGGTTCACACTTACTTTCAGTCCGCCGTAAAATGTAGCGCTATAGGGAGCGGGGAGAATATAGCCATCTCCGCTTCCGCCGGAAAT
>DASTSF010000094.1:0-3153 GCA_035760825.1 Bacteroidia bacterium | reverse complement strand
TGCTGTACATATCTGCATTTCCACTGCCGTCATGGTGAACGCTCGGCTTGATAGAATCGAATGTCCAAACCATGTTACCCATTGAATAGGTGCCTTTCATAAGACCGGCCCCGCGAAGGCCCGGGTTGGTTGTAGAGGCCGGATCATTGTAAAGAGAAGAGGTCACCCAGTATGTGCTGTCGTTAACAACCTGGCTGCCGATACGCGGGAAATACTGAATAGCGGATCCCGGAGTTGAAACCGTGAATACGGTGGTATTCATCGTAGCTCCGTTCATCATTTTCTGGTAGTTCGCGTAATAACCCAGCCAGGAGTTACCAGAGGTAGCCGAGTTTGTCCACGGACCTGTTGAAACAGAGTATGCGTTGGCAACACTGGTGTTTCCGGTCGGGTTCAGGATAGCGCCGGTAGGATAGCGGAACGCTTTGTTGGCCAGAACCGCCTGGTCCTGGTAGTAGCTCGAATCCCAGGTAGCACCGAAGTCGGTCGTCCAGGAATACTCGATGTAGCCGCTTCCTACGTTTGCATCAGCCGGCCAGTCGCGGGACATACGGTGCGTAAAGAGAACAGCACTGAGCGCCTGGTTAGCGTAAAGCATGTGAGACTGGGAAACAAGAAGCGTGAAGGCGTTGTAAGAGCTGGTGAACATAGTTCCCTCAGCAAGCGGGGCAACCTGGTTCGGGTGGCGATCCATTGCGCTGGCTGAAGCGAAGAAATTGCCGGAATTGTCAGGATTCCCAGCCTTTTTCAGGTTGAGATCGGCCATCCTGCAGCCTGCAATTTTAGGCGTCTGCGGAGCCTGAGCGAAAAGGCTGAATGCCGCCGATGCGCCGAGGACAAGAAGTAATCCTTTTTTCATTTGTTTTGGTTTGTTTTTACAGTTAATGAATTCGGAAACGAAACGGGCAAAAATAGGGAAATTGTGTATAACGGACAAAAAATGATTTGCAAGGTTTTAATAGTAAATGAATATTCGCAAAACATAATCCGGTCGGGTAACGATTATATTCGGCGGGTTGTCCCTGGTAGGGCTTAATTTGTTGATTATTAAGGGCTTGTTTTTGCCTGAAAAAGTGGCAGGCAGAAAAATAAAAATTAAGCCGGTTATTCCTGTCAGGGACGCTGCTAAAAACATAACTTTGTAGCCCTTTCTCAAAAAAACGCGGGTCCGGCAGCCCGCATGTGGAACAAGTCCTTTGATGCCGGCAAAGGACCATGCGAAAGCAGATTAATTTAAGCCAGATGGCAGAAACTCAAACAGAAACTGTTGCAACCCCGGAATTCGACTGGAATGCAATCGGAAAGAAGCAGGATATTTATTCGAAAGAAGAGCTTGCAAAACTCGAATCGCTCTATGGTCAGACATTAAAGTCTATCAATGATCATGAAGTGCTTGAAGGAATTGTTGTTGCAAAAAACAACAAAGAAGTTGTCGTTAACATCGGTTACAAATCAGACGGAGTTATTCCACTGTCAGAGTTCCGTTACAATACGGACCTGAAAGTCGGTGACAAGGTCGAAGTTTACGTGGAAAGCCAGGAAGACAAGAACGGTCAGCTGGTGCTTTCTCATAAAAAAGCCCGTGCGATGAAATCATGGGAGCGCGTGAACAATGCGCTTGCCAATGACGAAGTGATCAAAGGCTTCGTTAAATGCCGCACGAAAGGTGGTCTCATCGTCGATGTATTCGGAATCGAGGCGTTCCTGCCCGGCTCCCAGATCGACGTAAAACCCATCCGTGACTATGATATTTATGTGGGCAAAACGATGGAATTCAAGGTCGTCAAGATCAACAATGAATTCAAGAACGTCGTTGTTTCTCACAAAGCGCTTATCGAGGAAGAACTCGAAGCCCAGAAGCGCGAGATCATTTCCAAGCTCGAAAAAGGGCAGGTTCTCGAAGGAACTGTCAAAAACATCACCAGCTACGGCGTGTTTGTGGACCTGGGCGGTGTGGACGGACTTATTCACATTACCGATCTTTCCTGGGGCCGTATTTCGCATCCCGAAGAGATCGTCAAACTCGACCAGAAGATCAACGTCGTTATTCTCGATTTCGACGATCAGAAAAAACGCATTGCACTCGGTCTCAAGCAGCTTTCTCCGCACCCGTGGGATAACCTCAGTGCTGATATCAAGGTTGGCGACAAGGTGAAAGGACGCGTTGTCGTAATTGCGGATTACGGTGCATTCGTCGAGATCCAGCCTGGTGTTGAAGGACTGATCCACGTTTCTGAAATGTCGTGGTCGCAGCACCTGCGCAGCGCACAGGACTTCCTGAAAGTGGGCGACGAGGTGGAAGCTGTGGTGCTTACACTTGACCGCGAGGAGCGCAAAATGTCGCTCGGCATCAAGCAGCTTACGCCTGATCCGTGGCAGGAAATCCTCACAAAGTACCCGAAAGGTTCACGCCACACGGCGAAAGTGCGGAACTTCACCAACTTCGGAATTTTCGTGGAGTTGGAAGAAGGTATCGACGGACTTATCCACATTTCGGATCTGAGCTGGTCCAAAAAGATCAAGCATCCGTCCGAATTCACCAAGATCGGTGAGAACATCGACGTGGTTGTGCTTGATGTGGACGTTGAAAACCGCCGCCTGAGCCTCGGTCATAAACAACTTGAGGAAAACCCGTGGGACGTTTTTGAAACTTTGTTTACGGTTGGCTCCGTACACAAAGGGACGATCATCAGCGCCAATGATAAAGGCGCAGTCGTTCAGCTTCCCTACGGTGTTGAAGCTTTCTGCCCGAACAAGCATTTGCTGAAGGCTGAAGGCGGGAATGCCAAAGTCGACGAATCGCTCGACTTCAAAGTTCTCGAATTCAACAAGGACGCGAAAAAGATCATCGTTTCCCACCGCAATACGGTCGAGTCGATCGCCATTGAAGAGAAAGATATGAAGGGCGGCAAGAAAGATTCGAAAGGAAATGACGAGACCAAGAAAGCCGTCAAGAAAGTGAAGGAAAGCCTCGAGAAAACAACGCTCGGTGACGTTTCTTCGCTTGCGGATCTCAAATCTGCGCTTGAGGACAAGGAACAGGGTCAGAAAGACTGACACCTAAGATAAACCTGGACGGTGCCTCCGCCAGGTCACTAAAAACTACGCCAGGGTTTTTAGTTTTCCCCCCGGAAATTTTTTCGGGGGGATTTT
>DASTSF010000093.1:0-19085 GCA_035760825.1 Bacteroidia bacterium | reverse complement strand
TTATTTCAGTGCGGTGGTCGATTCCTTCCGCTGCGAAAAAGAAGCGGTACGGCTGCTCCGTCTTGCACCGGGCAGCGAAATACGCACGCACCGCGACATACGTCTCGCCTACCCTTTCGGAAATTTTCGCGTGCACGTTCCGGTCGTCACGGGTCCGCAGATCGATTTTATCGTCGGCGGAGAGCGCATCGAAATGAAAGAGGGAGAATGCTGGTACGCGAACTTCGACCTTCCGCACAGCGTAAAAAATCACGGTGCAACGGAACGCGTGCATCTCGTGATCGACTGCGTGCGCAATGAATGGTCCGACGAACTTTTTGCCAACGCGGGCTACGATTTCGAAGCGGAAAAGAAAGCGCTTGCGCCCGACGATGAAACGAAACGGCGCATGATCGAGGAGCTTTCACGCATCGATACGCCGGCCAGCCGCGATATCCTCGAAAAACTTTTGTCCGGTCTTTCCGAAAAATGAGGAGCGGCAAGTTGGACTTTTATTCGGCTCCGCGCGGATGGTTTCCCTGGAAACCGGCTGCAGACGGAAATTTCCACTGGATCTATCTCGGAAACAAAAAATTTGACGAACCTTTTTTCGAAGAAACGATCCATCGTCGTCTCTCGCTGGAAGAAAACAGCTCGTTCCGGGAGAATCGTTCTTCCGCCGCTTCGCTGGTAAGCGCTTCTCAAAATGTGAACGCTGCAGAACCGGCCGCATTTATTTTTCACGTATCGCGCTGCGGGTCGACATTGCTTTCGCAACTGCTCAGTGAAGATCCTGCGAATATCGTCCTGCCTGAAGTCCCGCTTTTCGACGACCTGCTCCTTCGCATGCATGAAAAGAAAAACTTCGGAGATATTTCCGCGGAACAATTGCTCACGGCCAGCATCAAACTGATGTGCGCGAAAAAAAATCCGGAAGAAAATTCAGCGTTCATCAAGCTCGACAGCTGGCATATTTTCCATTACGCTGTGCTGCGGAAGCTTTATCCCCGCACGCCTTTTGTTTTCCTTTACCGGCACCCCGCTGAAGTTATCCGTTCCCATGCCCGGCAGGCAGGGATGCAGATGATCCCCGGCCTGCTTCCGTCTTCCCTGACGGGAATTGAGCTGACGGAAGAAATGCTGACGAACCACCGTTTCTATGCAGGAAAAATGCTGGAGCGTTTTTTTGAATGTTTTCTCAGGGCAAAGGAAACGGACGGGAATTTTTTCAGCGCAGATTACGCAGACGGTATTGAGAACGCCGCTTTTCACCTGCTGCGTCAGTGCGGCGCGGAGCCGGCAGCCGGGCTAAAAGAGCGTTTCACGTCGCGTCTTCTCTTCCACTCCAAACGACCGGGTGAAAAATTCGCGGCCGAATCTTCAGAAACCGGGATAGACGGTTTTTCAGAAAGAGCTGCAGGGCTTTACGAAAAAGTGCGGGCTACCCGGGACATTTATCAACGTCCGTTGTTTTCCTGACCTTTGTTTTCTTCTTTCTACCGCTTCCCAACGGAAACAACGGAACTTTCAGCGCAAAATAAATATCCGCGTTGTAGATGCGCTTGTTCTTCATAGTAAGGTTGAGAATATCCGTCGTGCCGATGATGACCGGGCCGAGGCGCAATCCCGCACCCATGCTGAACGTTCCCATTCTCGTGAATGAAACGGGCACCCAGGCGCCGTACCATCTTCTCTCGTATCGCGCCGTCAAACTGATGCGCGTAAGCTCGTGGACTTTTTTGAAATCCGTTCCGCGGAGGTAAAGTCCGGTGAAAGACTGCGCGCTGAAAAATAAATTTTCGCGGAAGCGGTAATCGTAAAAAAGACCGAGGGCGAGCGGTGTGCGCATCCAGAATGATTGTCCTTCGCCGGCGCCGTGATACTGCAGGTTGAAATTATTGAACAGCGGAGCGGGCGCCGTTGCATTGAAAACATCGTGGGCGACATTCCATGCATCAGAAGAAACGGAATACTGATCGGTAAACGCGCCCGAACGGAAATGAATGATGCCGAGATCCGTCAGCGATGCGCCGATACGGTATTTATACACCGGACGATCGCGAAAGCCGGGCCACTCTTTTCCGGGCTTTTCATTTTTCTGCATGTCGCCGGGACGGAACTCGTAAATGATCCCTGCGTCGAGGCCAATGCCGGGATTGAACCCGATGCGGTACGAAGGCTGGAAATTTTCGTTGAAGCTGAAGTTGTCCGAATGACCGAACTTCAGGTTACCGCCGAAAAGCGCCATGACGGAATCGTTGTAAAATTCATAATCGGCATTGTCGATAAATACATAAGCGGCGGCGAGGCCGAGCAGGAATTTCGGACGAACACCGATGCTTACGAAACGGTCGGCACCGGTCCAGATGGTTTTCGCATACGTTCCGCCGATCTCGAACCAGGTACATTCATTGATGCCGATGTGCCGGTTGTGGTATCCGGTATTATAGTCGGACGGATCGGTGAACCCTTCGGCGAGCAGGTGTGCAAGCGGCGGCTGAATTCCGTCGACGTTGAAATACGTGCGCACTTTCATGTCGATCCCTCAGCCGTATTTTTCATTGGAGAACATGATGCCGGGAAGCAGGATTTCATTGCGGAAGAAAACTGATTTCTTAAACGGGCGGTCGCGCAGCCAGAAATGCTCCGGGCCGAAGTCCGGGTGGAACATGTCTTTCCGCTTCACGCCGACATAATTGTTCGCGCCTTCGACGTCGAAACCGAAAAGAAGAATATCCAGGCTGTAGTTGTTGTCGGCCAGCGAAGCCGGGTTGTAGGACGCACCGACAATACCAGCGTAATTGCTGTGCTCATAACCGCAAAAACTCTGCGCTGAAAGTTTCGCGAGTGAAAAAACAAAAGCGAAAATCAATATGCAGGAAGGGACGCGCATTTTCAAATATGGAGAAAAACAGGCTGATAAAAAAAACGTCGGCGGGGAGTTGCCGGCTGCAAGGTCATCATTACCGCGACCTGTATTTATAACGCCCGGATCGTGTCAAAAAATATGCGGAAGGAAAATTATTCTTGGCCAGGTTTCAAGTTCAAAGTTGGAAGGTTGAAAGGTCAGAGCAACGGATGACCGCGATGAACTGAAGTCGTTTTAACCACGAAGAACACAAAGCGTTTTCACAAAGTGCACGAAAGAAAAAGGGGCTTCAGTTTCAAAGACGGCTTTGGAGGTAAACTCTTTTTTACCGTGCAGGACGCAGAGGTTGTTTCACGGAGGTTCACAGAAAAACAACGAAAGGAAAACCGTCAGGCGGAGACGATTTAAAATCCCGGGCAACGAAGCAAAAACTCAGGAAACGTACATCACGTCCTTCACGGCTTTCACCGTTTGGGCGATGCCGGGAAGCGCGACCTCGATGAGTGTAGGCGCATACGGAAGGGGAACGTCCGCACTGACGACACGGCGCACAGGCGCATCGAGGTAATCGAATGCGTGATGCTGCACGTGATACGTGAGATCGGTGGAAATATTCGCGAGCGGCCACGCTTCTTCGACGATAACAAGGCGGTTCGTTTTCTTCACAGAACGAATGACCGTTGCGTAATCGATGGGGCGCACGGAACGCAGATCGATCACTTCGGCGGAAATATTTTCTTTCTCCAGCTCAGCCGCAGCGGCAAGCGCCACTTTCAGGATCTTCCCGAAAGAAACGATCGTCACATCGGTTCCTTCGCGCTTGATATCGGCCACGCCGATGGGAAGAAGGTATTCGCTTTCGGGTACCTCGCCTTTGTCGCCGTACATCAGCTCGGATTCCATGAAAATAACGGGATCGTTATCGCGGATTGCGGATTTGAGCAGGCCTTTCGCGTCGTAAGGATTTGCAGGCACGACGACTTTAAGACCGGGACAATTCGCATACCAGCTTTCGAACGCCTGCGAATGCTGCGCCGCCAGCTGTCCCGCATTGCCGGTGGGACCACGGAAAACCATCGGGATATTGAACTGTCCGCCGGACATGCTCAGCATTTTCGAAGCAGAGTTGATCACCTGGTCGATGGCGACGAGTGAAAAGTTGAATGTCATGAACTCGACCACCGGGCGCAGTCCGTTCATGGCCGCACCCACTGCGATACCGGCAAAGCCCAGCTCGGCGATCGGTGTATCGATCACACGTTTTTCACCGAATTCGGCGAGCATTCCCTGGCTCACTTTATAGGCGCCATTATATTCCGCCACTTCTTCACCGATAAGAAAAACTTTTTCGTCGCGCCGCATCTCTTCTGACAGCGCTTCGCGGAGTGCTTCACGGAAGGCGATGGTTCTCATAATTTCTTCTGCTTTTTAAGGAAAACAAATGTACTAAATAGGGATGAGTCCGGGGTCAACGTTCCTCCGCCACTTTCCTGATTGCCTGCAGGACCGGGTTCCAGCCGTCACCGTTGTTGTACGTATCGCGGTAGCGTTTTTCTCCTTCCGCGGCGCCTTCGAAACCATCCTGGGTGACCGTGAGCGTAACGCTTCCGTTGCCCGGTGTGATTTCGTAGGTCACGCGTAAATGATTTTCGGGAGTCTGCGGGTACGCTGCATTAGGATCGATCACAGAATAGCGTAATAATTTCCCGGGAACGATTTCGAGAATAAAACCGGAAACGAACACCATTTCTTTTCCTTCGTATTCACCTTTCCAGAGGAGTGCGCTTCCTTCTTTCCAGTCGGAAACAGTTTCGCAGCCGAACATGTATTTTTTAGTTTCTTCCGGTTTGGTGAGGACGTCCCACACGCGCTGCGGGGTCGCGCTGATGGCGACAGTATTGGTAACAATGAGTTTTTCCATGATGAAATTACAGGCAGGCAAAGTTAGAATGAAAATGATTGGAGACCGAAGGGAAAGTTAACCGCAAAGGCGCGGACTTCTTTCAGCCGCAGGAGTGACGTACGATCATTCCTCATTTCATTCAAACCTCACTTTCACCGTATAGCCCACCAGCCCGAGTGATTTTGTCATTACACCGCCGAAAAAACAATTATCCGACATGAATGAAACCGTTCCGGCAAGACGGTAATGGTTATCGCATTGCGCATCGCCTTTTTTGTTCATGTATGTCAGTCTTCTTTTTCCGCTTCCGTCCGTATTCATGATCCACCAGTCGGCTCCCTGCGGTTGCGGGGGAAAAATATTGCAGCTGTCGCCCGTCATGTACACAATGTGCTTTCCGTCGGGTGTGAACGTGCCGGCCTGCGCGAAGCTGGCGGTGGTGAGCTTCGTGATCTTCCCGGTGAGAATATTGATTTTATAAACCGGTGTTGCAAAAAGATTTTTCGATTCGAACGTAGAATAAAACGTGATCACGGAATCGCCGGGGCAGATGCCGTCGAGTTCGTTTGTGGCGTCTATGCCCCCGGGCTGGAACGTGCGGATGTTGGAAAAATGCGGGCAGGAATCCACCGTGATGTCCGCCACGCGGATGACGTAAGACCCAGCCGCCAGGTTCATGTTGAATTGCGGCGCTTTGATCCGCTCGCTCCACGCGAACATTTTTCCGTCGGGTGAAATGGCGGAATGGATGATGCCGCTGTTGTAGCTGTTCGGCTCATCCACGAGCTTCCAGGCTTTCTTCCCGTCGCGCGTGATCGCCCAAAGGTCAGTGTACGCGCCGTAGCCGGGACATGCATCGACCGGTTTGCGCTTGTGGCCTTTCTCCTTCACGTATTCTGTTTTCTCGACATAGCAGTACAGGAATTTTCCCGAAGGATCCCATTCCTCCGCCCACTGGTGACGGTCGGGCGACCAGCCGCTGTACGTAAGCATGTGCTCATTGTTGCCGAGGGTATCGCAGAGGTAAATTTTGTACGTGCCTTTTTTATCCGGCTTCCCGTACGCGACCGTCTGCGTGGCTTTGTTGTAGATGGCGCCCATGGCGGAATCTTTCCAGACGGTGATGACGGCGTGCTGGGAATGGAGAAAAGAAAACGGAAACAGGAGCAGCGGGAAGATAAAAAGGAAGCGGATCTTTCTCATTTTCGGTTGGACTGGCTTCAGCAAGATAGCAGAAAATGTGCCGGGTTTTCAACCGCAGGAACACGAAGCTTTTCACGAAGAAAAACGAAAGAACATCATTTTCCCTGCACCGGTTCCGGACCGCGCTCACCCGGAAAGCGGTGGTTTACATGCCGAAGAAAACAAAAAACGGGAAACGAAAATTTCCCGTCCGGGCAGGAACGAAACACCTCTTTATTTCGCGGTGCAGTTGAACATCCACTGCACGCCGAATTTATCGGTGCAGCTTCCGTAGTAAGCGCACCAAAACATATTCATGAGCGGCTCCCTTTTCCGTGAAATGCAATTTATTTTCATTCCGCCTGCGGAAACCCGGAGCTCCCCGGATGGCCGGTCAACGCATTGTTCGTATTTTATCCGGGAATTTTTATTTCCATTCCTTAACCCCACCCTCATGCCTGTAAAAAGAGATTTTGATTTCGAGCGCATCATACGCGACACCTGCTGGAAAAACAAGATCGGCGCGATTGCCGGGATCGTGGTACTTTTCCTGCTGAGCATTTTCTTCATCTATTTCGGGATAAAAATCCCTTTCGCCCCGATTCTTATTCTCGGGCTGCTCCCGCTGGGCGGGATCGCGCTCGTCGTGTATCGTTTCCGCGGCGACCTGAAAGGAGAAGATTACTGGATCGACGAGCTGGTACATCACCCGGAAAGGATCGCCTGGATAAAACCGGTGCGCGTGCAGCACACGGCTTACTATGTCGTGACGCTGTACCACGAATCCTATTACCAGCTTCTCGACATCAACGGGCTCGCGATCATGATCAAGTGCAATTCACCGGAAGACCAGCTCCTGTTTCTCCGGGGCGTAAAACGGTACACGCCGCATGCGCACATCGGGTTCTCGCACGTGGTGCAGTCACTTTACAACAGGAATCCCGCGGAATTCATAAGGATGGTAACGGAAAGCCGCGCCTACCTGCCGGTGGGCACAATGAATGTGTGAGCGCTCCTCAGCCCGCTTCGGCGTGCTTCCTGAAATTATCGAGGATCGCCTGCCATCCGCCACGCTGCATTTCCACCGGATTCTGCGATTCGGCTTCGAAGGTTTCGGTGACTTCCGTTGAATCCCCGTCCGTCATGAAAGTGACGTGAACTTTCCGCCCGTCGCCGATGGTGTACGCGATAAGTTCGTTCGGTCTCACATCGGTGTAGGTTCCCGCGAAATCAAAACCGAAGCTTCCGTCTTTGGCTTCCATGCGCCAGGAAAATTTTCCACCGGGACGAAGATCATTTTCCGCGGCGGGGCAATGCCATTCAGGCACGGCAAAGTTCCACCGCGTGATGTGCTGCGGTTGCGTAAAACATTCCCACACCCGCGAAACGGGAGCGCTGATGACGGTTCTGACGGTAATCGAAACGGGTGAAGACATGATACGGGCGGATTTGACACTAAACTACAAATTCCTTTTCAGGAGCGGCCAAAAGCACGGATCACAAAAAAATCACGCGACAGCGGCTCCCATTCTCCGTTCCAAATACTTAATTTCGGCTCTCCAAAATCAGACCTCTTAAAATCACACACTCATTATGGCAAAGATCAAAGTCGCAAATCCCGTTGTTGAGCTCGACGGTGACGAAATGACCCGCATTATCTGGAAATTCATCAAGGAAAAACTTATCCTGCCCTACCTCGACATCGACATCAAGTATTACGATCTCGGCATCGAATACCGCGACCAGACGAACGACCAGGTGACGATCGACGCGGCGGAAGCGATCCGGAAATACCATGTCGGCATCAAGTGCGCGACGATCACGCCGGATGAAGCGCGCGTAAAAGAATTTCACCTGAAGCAGATGTGGAAATCGCCGAACGGAACGATCCGGAACATCCTCGACGGGACCGTTTTCCGTGAGCCGATCGTCTGCAAAAACGTGCCGCGCCTCGTGCCGAACTGGACGAAGCCGATCATCGTGGGACGTCACGCTTTCGGCGACCAGTACCGTGCGACGGATGCCGTTTTCAAAGGCAAAGGGAAGCTGACGATGACGTTCACGCCCGAAGGCGGCGGCGAAGCGCAGACGTTCGAAGTGTACAACTTCAAAGGAGACGGCGTCGCGCTGACGATGTACAACACCGACGAATCGATCCGCGGTTTTGCACATGCGTGCCTGAACATGGGCCTGATGAAAAAATGGCCGGTGTATCTTTCCACGAAGAACACGATCCTGAAAAAATACGACGGGCGTTTCAAGGATATTTTCCAGGAAGTGTACGAAAAAGAATACGCCGACAAATTCAAAGCGGCCGGCATCGTGTATGAGCACCGCCTCATCGACGACATGGTGGCTTCGGCGCTGAAATGGCACGGCGAATTCATCTGGGCGTGCAAAAACTACGACGGCGACGTGCAGAGCGATTCGGTCGCGCAGGGATTCGGCTCGCTCGGGCTGATGACATCAGTGCTTGTTACACCCGACGGAAAGATCATGGAAGCCGAAGCTGCGCACGGAACGGTGACACGCCACTTCCGCGATCACCAGGCGGGAAAACCGACGTCAACGAACCCGATCGCTTCCATCTTCGCCTGGACGCGCGGACTCGATTTCCGCGGCAAGCTCGACAACAACGCGGAGCTTCAGAAATTCGCGAAAGCGCTTGAAGAAGTGTGCGTGGAAACGGTGGAGAGCGGCAAGATGACGAAAGACCTTGCGGTGTGCATACACGGCAACAACGTGAAGCTCGGGGAACATTACCTGAACACGGAAGATTTCCTCAGCGCGATCGATACGAACCTCAGGAAAAAGCTGGCGCTCTGACCGAACGAAAGCGAGTGAAAAACAAAAGCCGGGATGACGAAAGTTTTCCCGGCTTTTTAGTTCACCCCGGTTTTCGGTAAAGGCTCCGCCCGGATTTTCACCGCGAGGTCCCGGGCCATAGTGTTCGTATGCTGTTTTTTTGCGACGACGGCACAAAAATCACGAATTCATTTTTCACCGGCAGAGCGCCGTCTTCCCCGATGCAAAACGCTGCTGCGAACCGGTGAGTTCCCAGGAATAAATTCCGGGAGCGAGGTCTGCGCTGCTGATGGTGGTCTGCAGCTCATTCACAGCGATTGTTTTCACGAGGCGGCCTGTCATGTCGTAAATGTTAAGTGTTGGATGCACGTACAGCATTTTTTCATCGGCAACAGACAACTGGAAAGCATCGCCGGAAGAGAAGAACGAAACCTGCGCGGAAAAATCCGTTTCGTTTATCCCGGACTCTTTTCCTTCCGCTATCCTTGCGACGAAAATATCTTCCCCGCCGATGAAATTGGTCGTGTTCGAACCAAACACAACCGGAGCTTTATCAAAACCTGCAATGTAAACGCCACCGTAACTATCCGTGCTGATGCCCAGCCCGAACGCACCGGGATTAGAGCCTGTGGACTGGATCGTGAACTGGCATGTCCCCGCATTCGGTTCGAACTTCACGATAAATGTGTTCATGCCCAGTATCCCGTCAAGCAAGGGTGTCGATCCGAACACCAGGTCGGAAGAAAAAACACCGGTCATGTAGGCATTGCCTGACGTGTCGGTCGCCACTGCATACGCGTGAAGCTGGCCGGGCCCCTGCGCCGTCAGCGTCGGCTCTTCCGCCCAGAGCGCGGTGCCTGCCGTATCGTATTTAACGATGAAAATGTTACTGCCGCCTGCGGAATCACCGGGCAGCGTATCATTCCCGAAAACAGTTTTCCCCGCGAGATCGCCGCAAAAATAAATTCCGTCTCCTTTATCAGCGCAGATCCCATTGGGCATAACCGACGTTCCGCCGGACAGCGCAAGCGACTGCTTCAGCCATTCAAAATTTCCCGACGTGTCGACTTTGATCAGGACCGCGTCCCTGCTGCCCGTGCTCGTGAACTGCAACGAACCGATATTGTCCTGGCCCTGCAGGTAGCCGGTTGCGTAACAATTTCCCGCCGCATCATGCGTAACGCCGTACAGGTCGATCGCCCCCGCGGTCGCCAGCTTCGTTGCAAAAACGGGCACGCCCGCCGTATCAAATTTCACAACGTAACCGCCGGGACCGTTCAGCACGTGCGATCCGAACAGTTGTGCTCCCCCGCCGCTGTAGCCGGTGATCCAGGAATTTCCCGCACTGTCGGTGGTTATTGCCCGGCTGCTGCAATTGGCGGAAGCTGCATTCGCCTGAACAGTCGTCCAGATCACATTACCGGCGCTGTTGTATTTCCGCACCACCGCACACATTCCCGTATCGCCGGTTACGTAACAGTTACCTGCGGCGTCCAGCGCAATGCCATGTCCCGCGTCGTTGTTCACTCCTCCGAAACCACGCACCCACAGGCACGTTCCTCCCGGAGAATATTTCGCCACGAAAATATCTGCACCGCCGCTGCTCGTCAGTGAATTCGGACCAAACGAAGCCGTTGAATTAAAATACCCGGTGACGTAGCTGTACCCGTTGGGATCCGTCGCAATGGCCATCGCCTCGTCATTACCTGCACCGCCGGCTTCATGCCCCCATTGCCAGTACTGCTGTGAAAAAAGCGCTGCCGAAAACAACTGGAGGGTAAGAGCGAGGTACATTTTTTTCATGACGTGTTTTTTTTATAAACGAAGAATTCACGGCAAAGGTTGGGTTTATTCCTGTTTCAATTTATGAAAACATTCCGCCCGGGAGCGATTGAACAGAAGGCCGGACGTACCGGCTTCACCGTTTCCAAACAATTGTGAAAAAAAACCGCAGCCAATACTTTTCTGCTTGAAGGCCCGTTAATGTGCAGTCAAAAACGCCGCCATGAATCGCTTTATTGTCCTGTTCCCTCCTCTTCTTTTTCTTTCCGATCTTCTTTTCTGGCACACGACGCCGGGGATAAACGTGCTTCTTTTTTCCGTGGTGATGATCGCCGTCCTTCTCCGGCGATACCCGTCCGCGTTACGAAGACGCCCGGTGCAGGTCACAGCCGGGGGCGCATTGCTCAGCGCGCTGATGATCTTTCTTCACGCCAGTCACTGGGCGCTGTTCAGCTGCATTCTCTCGCTGCTGATGTTTTCCATGTTTGCCTCCGAAGCAGGTCTCGTTTCTTTTTTCCATGCGTCGCTGCAGGCGCTGGTCAGCATCTTCGACTTTCCGCTTACGTTCGCGCATCACCGTGAACAATTTTCGAAGAACAACAGGTACCGCGGGAAAACCCGCTTCTATGCGCTGGTCGTGCTGCTGCCGCTGCTCACCGCAACCGGGTTTTACCTTATCTATCTCTGGGGGAGTCCGCATTTCTTCGCGCTCAACGCTTCCTTCCTCAACGTCATCCAGGGGTTCTTCCGCAATTTTTCCTTCGCGCATTTCTTTTTCATAGCTGCCTGCGGCGTGGCGCTGATCATTTTATTGCTGCGCGGGTACAACCGCATACGAACCGACAAAGGACTTCCGTTCGATCTCCGGCGCAAACGACTTCCTTATTTCGGCCGAAAGACGGCGCTGAAGGAAGAAGCGCTGGCCGGGCTGGTGACACTGGTCCTGCTGAATGCGCTGCTGCTGGTCGTGAATGTGACAGATGTAGAAAAAGTGTGGATCCATTTCGTGCTGCCGGAACATTTCAGCCTGAAGGATTTTGTGCACAACGGCACCTGGATACTTTCCATCAGCATCCTTCTTTCCATGATCGTCACGCTGCGTTTCTTCCGCGGCAACCTTCATTTTTATTCGCGAAACAGGTGGCTGAAACGGCTGGCGCTGGCGTGGCTGTTCCAGAACGCCGTGCTGACGTTCTCCGTTTTCCTGCGCAACTATCATTACATGACCTGGCACGGGCTCGCCTACGGAAGAATTTTCGTTTTCTTTTTTCTTGCGCTCGTCATGACCGGGCTCGCCAGCATTGCGTGGAAAATAGTGCGGACGAAATCTTCCTATTTCCTGCTGCGCCTGAATTCCGCCGTCATTTACGGAGCTATCCTTTTCGCCGCGCTATTCAACTGGGACAAGGTGATCGTGAACTACAACCTCCATGCGTTCAATCCCGCGCAGATCGATGTCGATTTTTACCTCGAAGCGCACGAGGATGTCCTGCCCATCGTTTACAATAACCTCGATGTCATCCGCACGCAGATCGAAGCGCACCAGAAAAATCCAGTTCACTGGATCAGCTATCACAACATCGATGAATTCACCGATCATCTCGAAGCGCGGCGCAATTCTTTCCTGCTGAAAGCGGAGCATGGTCCGTGGCAATCTTTCACTTTCGCGGACGCCGAAGCCCGGAAAAAGATGGCAGAAATGAAATAGAGTGGGACATGCAGACACCTGCACAATTCCCACATTAATTAATTAAATGCAATTACGTGGATCGTATCGACTGCTCACTAACGCAAAGGACAGGTTGGCGGCAGTTTATTCAACAATACTATTGTTCTCAAAGATTTGAGGCAAGTCCAACGATTGATGTGCTGCTTTTATTAAATAATGGACATAAGCATTCTTTGGCCTCGTTTCTTCTCCTCCATTAACTAAAGTCGCACTTTCTTTAAAATTTGCTCTTACACTGCTGTCAGAAGCATATCCAACCTTTTCTCCTGTTATTGGTGCCTGAAATTTGTGATCGTGCTTTTTGAAATCATCCCCCTGGAATGAGCCGACCTGATTTCCCTTTTCACCAAAATTATCTGTTGGATAAATCTTTGTTCTACTTGAGGCGTCAGGATCAAGAGAAGAAAATGTTGTTACACCTCTGAGAAAGACACCTCTTAAGTCAGGCACTCGAAATGATGCCCCTATTTCAAATTCATTTCCTCCCCAGGCTTGTGAAAGAACTCTGCATAACTGAAATAGAATATCTGCCGGATTAGTTGTGTACCTGTACGGTTTTCCATCGCACAACATCCATCCTGATTCTGCCAATTCAGTTGCGTTTTGAAGTCCTCTATTGTAGTCTCTCTCACTTAACTCAGGCTGAAGAACTTTCATTTGCTCGAAAGTTGTATTTGGTAAGTAGAAGTAGCCGGCAAAAGGTATAATGGTGCCGATCGGTGTATCGTTGCTGTATGCCATATTTACATTTTATAATTCACCTACTCTATTCGGTTTTCGGCTACCCCGTTAAGATATTTTGATCAACAATTTATTGTTTGTGTTTCAGTAGTTGTCTTTAAATTAAAGTCAATGGTTTACGATTTTGTGTTGACGGGCGCCTCCGGCTGGCTGGCTGGTTGACACCGTAAACTGTCTGTCCCGCCGAAGTTTATTAAACTATTTCTATTCGCACAGCCTGCCTGTTAATGCAAAACACGCGTCAGCGCTTAGCTTTTTTGTCTTTTCGCTCATATTCTAATGTTTCATACCACGGTTTTTGAGGTCTGTTTGGCGGGTAACCGTTTTCCGTGCGAAACTTCTTTCGTTCTTCTGTAAAGTCCCACCATGCTTTTTTTGTGTCGTTTGTGTTTGCAAAGTTTACGACCAACCTGAACTGATCTTCAACGCAAGGGTCGATCCAATAGCCTTTTTTTTGCTCATATTCGTCTACGAGTTTTGCCCCGTCCTTGTTTTTTAATTCGTTGAGTGAATAGTACCCTAAAAACACGAGGTCTTCGGCAAACTTTATCCCGATCGACGGAACGGTTTGAAATTCCGCCAGCGCATAAATTTCTCTGACCCTTTCAGTGGTTGCGTTAAGCAATACTTCCAATTCATCCGTTGCGAAGTCAGGAATGTCCGAAATTTTGATTTTGTTCTTTCTCAAGCTCGCTTTTTCAATATCTGTGAGCGGCAGCTTAATGTTTGTCTTACTTTTCATCTTCGGCAAAAGTCAACAAATAACCATTATTGTCTTCAATAGAAAATTCTGTGGCGCCGTAAAATGTTTTTTCAAGTTCCTTAACCACTTTTACCGTGTCTTTAACCTGGTCAAAGAATTTCCTGATTTGAGTTGTTTGAATATACAAAAGCAAAGAACCTCCGTTTTGCCTTGAAATAACCGGTAAATCGTTACCCAAACTTTCAAAGGTCTGGAACATAAAAGTCACGTTTCCGCAAGTCATCATTGCCCAAACAATATCGTCCTGTTCAGGAACTGTCGCAACAATACTAAATCCTAATTGCTTGTAGAAATCAATCGTTTGTTTAATATCTGCTACAAAAATGTTCGGTGATATCGAGTCCATATTTTTTTGTTTGTCTGCTCGGGTTGCGTCGTCAGGGTTGCAATAAATGGTTTGCGCCCGTGCGCAGTAGTGACTGTTATTTTTGATTTTTACTTATCATTTCGTAAGGCATTGCGCTTATACGCCGTTTACTATTTCGCTCGTTTCAAATTCCTTGGCTTTGTCGAACGAACAGTCGACTGAATTGCTTCCAGTATTGCAGCCAAAAACCACTCTCACTTCACTCCTGCTGCTTAACTGGCGCTTGTTCATCAAATCTAATTCATTTAAAATAAATCCAAATACAACCGGATCTTTCCCCTTGGGCTACGCTTGTTTTTCCCCGCGACCTCCTTCTGCTCATCCCGCCCAGTTCTCGCGGTCGAGGCTGCGGTACTGGATCGCTTCGGCGAGGTGTTCCGAACGGATGTCGTCGGAATTTTCCAGGTCTGCGATCGTTCGCGAAACTTTGAGAATACGATCGTACGCACGCGCGGAAAGACGCAGACGTTCCATCGCTGTCTTCAGCAGCTGCCTTCCCGTGTCGTCGATGAAGCAGACCTCGCGCAGCAGGTTCGCGTTCATCTGCGCATTGCAGTAAATGTTTTCATGCGCGCCGAAACGCTGCAGCTGGACAGTACGCGCACGCACGACGCGTTCACGCACGGACGCGCTCGGTTCCGCGGGACGGCGATCCGTCAGCTGGCCGAAACCGACCGGCGTCACTTCGATGTGAATGTCGATGCGGTCGAGCAGCGGACCCGACAGCCTGTTCAGGTATTTCTGCACCGTTCCCGGCGGGCACACGCATTCCTTTTCCGGGTGATTGTAATACCCGCACGGGCACGGGTTCATCGACGTGACGAGCATGAAACCTGCAGGGTACGTGACAGAAAACTTCGCACGGGAGATCGTCACCACGCGGTCCTCGAGCGGCTGGCGCATCACTTCAAGCACGGTGCGTTTGTATTCCGGCAGCTCGTCGAGGAAAAGCACGCCGTTGTGCGCGAGGGAAATTTCTCCCGGCTGCGGGATTCCACCGCCGCCCACGAGCGCGACGTCGCTGATGGTATGGTGCGGCGCACGGAAAGGCCGTGCAGTGACAAGTCCGCCGGGCTTCGCCGTTCGCCCGGCCACGGAATGGATCTTCGTCGTCTCCAGCGATTCTTTCAGCGTCATGGGCGGAAGAATGCCCGGGAGACGTTTTGCGAGCATGGTCTTTCCCGCGCCCGGCGGACCCACCATGAGAATGTTATGACCGCCCGCCGCCGCGATCTCCAGCGCGCGCTTGATGTTTTCCTGGCCTTTCACGTCGGAGAAATCCGCATCGGAAAAATTCACGGCGCCCGCGAATTCCTTTTCGATGTCGATGGTTGCAGGGACCAGCCCGCTTTTCCCTTCGAAGAAATCCGTCACCTGGCGCAAATGGTTCACGCCGTAAACAGTGAGCCCGGCAACGACCGCTGCTTCCTTCGCGTTCTCTTCCGGCAGGATAATTCCGCTGAAGCCGCATTCCTTCGCGTGTATCGCCATGGGCAGCGCGCCGCGCACAGGACGCAGGATGCCGTCGAGCGCGAGCTCGCCCATGATCACGAATTCGCTTACGCGCTCTGCATTCAGCTGTTCCGATGCGCACAAAATCCCGACCGCGATCGGCAGGTCGTATGCGGAACCTTCCTTGCGTATGTCGGCCGGTGCAAGGTTGACGGTGATCTTTTTTCCCGGCACGCGGAACGCGTTATTCTTCAGCGCCGCATCGATCCGCTGCTGGCTTTCCTTCACCGCGCTGTCCGCGAGTCCGACGATATGGAAATTGATGCCGGTGTCGATATTGACCTCGATGATAACGGTGGTGGCGTTGATGCCGAATACGGCACAGCCGTGGGTTTTGATGAGTGACATGCGATCCTTCTTTCTTTAAAAACAAAAACAAATTCAAAAACAGCAATAACGATCTTCCTCCCGCAGGAAATTTTTAAACGGCGGCAAAGAAATTTTTTTTCTGCTGAAAAACCAAATCACTTCCCGCGTTTATCCGACAACAACCGGGTATAAGCAATTACCACTGACTTGTGCCCGGCGCAGCCTGCCTTTTTGCGCAAACCCGGTGAAGCCTCTACCTTCGGCGAACGAACGACTTTTCATGCAGACTAATATCTCCACCTGGACTGTTTCCCGTCTCTGCATCGCTGCGATCCTGTTTGTGACGGCATGGTGCGCGCGCGTCACTTACACGTTCAGCGATCCCCAGCTCTCACTGCTGACGTCGCAGGCGCTGCTTGAAAACGGCAGCATCAACCTTTATCGTTACAAGACCGCTATGCCCTCCGATCAGTTCTCCAGCGGCAACTGGAAATTCACCACGTGCGGACGAAAGGAAACGTGCTACTATTCCTACCCGTTGGGCAATTCATTCCTCAGCCTGCCGTTCGTTGCGGCGGCGAATTTCTTCGGGCTCGACATGGCGAATACGGAACAGGACGCTTTCCTGCAGCATCTTCTCGCGACCTGCTGCACTATTGTACTCTTTTTCCTGCTCTGCAGGATCGCCCGGCTGTTCCTCGATGAAATTCCTGCGCTGGTGGCGGCAACCGCGATTTCCTTCGGAACAGGATTCATCAGTGTCGTGACGACCGCGTTGTGGAGTTTCGATATTGAACTGATCCTTGTGCTGGTGACCCTCGACTACCTGCTGCGGTACGAATTAAAACTGGCGCAGAAAAAACGGCCGGTGTTACTGGGACTCCTGGTGTTCTTCGCATGGTTCTGCCGGCCGTCGGCGGCGATCGTTGCCGCACTCGCGGGCGCATGGATGTTTTTCCGGCAGCGCAGGCAGCTTCCCCTGTTCATCCTCTCGCTGCTTGTTCCGCTTGGTGTTTTTATGTGGCTGTCGTATCGTTCCTACGGGGTGCTATTTCCCTCATACTACAACCCGCTTTACTGGGAACACACAGCTTCTTCAGGAAGCGGTTTTTTCCAGCGCATGTCCGCGCTGCTGTTCAGCCCGGCGCGGGGATTGTTTCTCTTCACACCCTTGCTGCTGCTTTCGTTCGGCGGATTTTTTTCCGCTGCACTACGGAAAAACAAAATTTATATCGCGATGACCGGCTGGTTCCTCCTGCAGCTGGTGATGACCGCGACGCAAAAAAACTGGTGGGGCGGCTGGTGTTTCGGTCCGCGCCTGATGACTGAAACGCTTCCTTCGCTGGCGATCGCCGGATTTCTCGTATTCGGGGAACATCTTCAGAAAGGCAGGGCGAGGCAGGCGATGCTGCTGATAGCACCGCTCGCTGCGTTCGGGATCTTCACGCATACCGTACAAGGTTTGTACAACAAGGAAACCGTGGACTGGAATGATTTCCCGAACATCGACGGCAGGCCGGATTATTATATCTGGAACTGGAAACAAACGCAGCTTTTCGCCGACGCAGCAGGCAATCACGTCAAGCGGAAGGAAGCGGAGATACTGCAGGAACTGTCTTCCGTTTTACCGGAGCTGCGTCCCGGTGCGAATCTGCTGTACGGCGAACCCGGCGCCATTACCCGCACTATTTACGACCGGTGGGAGAAAAACGGAACGCTGCCCGTGCACGTTCACAATAATCTTTACAGCATCGAACAGAGCGCAAAGGATACGTTCTGGATCACGGCATCGGATTTTGAAATGATACGCGGAATGGAATGCTACCGCATCCTTGCACCGGAAGGGCAGCCTTCGCTTGGCGATTATCTCCGCAGCATGGAAAATTACAATGTGCTCCTTAGCGTGAGCGACGAAGGATCTTATTCGCTTTCCGAAAGCACGCGCGCCTATTTCCGCAGCAAGGGTTCTGCGATCGACAGCCTGCATTTCCGCGAAGGTTATGCCGCGCTTTTTCTGCACGGGAAGCTCTTTGCCGAGCAGTTTGAAAAAAACGACACGGCAAAAGTTTCGTGGACGGCGAAAACGTTTTCGCTTCGCGCGACTTCGAACGGCAAGACGACGGGCAATAATGCGCAATTGCTCCTCAACGGGCAGAACCTTTCGGGGAATCATCGCGGCTTCAACGTGCTCGTGGTTGACGACACCGGAAATGTGATCGACAATACCTGCTTTGACACGCACGTTTTCGATGCGCGGGTGCCGAAAGTTTTCGCAGTGGTGCGGAGCGACAAGCACCGGCAATAGCGGGCTGCACCGGCTAAATGAAAATCAGCAACGCCAATGAAAAAAAACTACACCACCGTCCCGGGATACATCGCCCTCCAGCCGCAGGAGATCCGGCCGAAGCTGAAAAAGCTCCGCGAAGTAATTCTCAGCGTTGCGCCCGGCGCAGATGAAATGATCAGCTACGGCATGCCGGGATTCCGGCAGGACGGAATTCTCGCCTGGTTCGCGGCGTTCAAAAACCATTATTCGTTTTTCTCACGGCCGGGAGCGCTCGATCCTTTCCGCGACGAGCTCCGGATCTGGTCCGGGAGTAAAAACCGTTCGTCCTGCGGAAACTGCTTCGAGAGCCTGTGTACTTTCAGTGATAACTCATAGGCGAGCTGGTACAGCCGCAATTCCTTGTAACCCGCTTTCATATATTTCGTCTCTTTAACTTTTCACAAATAAGATCGCCACGGAACAACCTTTTACTCACCCGCGCAATTATTAAACATCAAGGGCACGAAATAAAAAATCCTTTCGCTTCCACCCAAATTCCCGCATCAGCGCACACGGAGTTAAGCGGATATAATCGGGCGTTGTCGTTTACAAACGATTGCTGCCGGGTAATCGACAGGCGTTTTGGTAAAAAGCGGGAATGCAATAGCTTTGAAAGGATGATTGATGTTCAACGGCCGTCGTTTTGTTTCCCAACATTATCGCTGCAGTCATTATCCTTTCGCAAACCATAAACGTAATTTCAGAACTACTGCAAATGACCGGCAAAGAAGAACGGCTTAAAAAACTTGACACAGACAAGCTCATTGATGTGGTGAAAAACTATCGTCAATACGGGTACGACGAAAACCTGAGAAACT